>NZ_JACJQM010000117.1:0-14424 GCF_014696655.1 Nostoc sp. FACHB-888
CACAAAGATTTTTTATGTATAGGGATATAGATGCAGGTTTTGTCAACGTAAAAGACAACGGGCGCACAATAACGTTCGCCTCAAGACATTAGACTTGGGCAGAATATTATTGCAGCAGCACATATAGTGGCTGGCTTCAAGTGTCCAACGTGACAAATGCTTTGGTGGAGGCTGCTTGAAGTTTATTGATAGCGCACTTCATGGTTCTAATATTTCACGATTTTTAGGAGAATGCAAGGACAGTTAAGACAGTTAATAACTGTCATTTAAACATTTAATAACATATTAGTTGCTTGATAAAAAATTTATATTTGTAGTTATATATGTAGGTAGTTGACATAGTGAGCAGTATTTACTTCTGCACCCCAAACCGCCGCATCATCTCCTGCAATTCCACCGCCTCCCCATCCGGCGTGTACACAACCTCACCCGACATCGCAATCACAATTCTCTCTCGTCGCGCCCGCTCGAACTAATCCTTCACAGCAGATTTGACCTGGGCTGACTCTGGTTTCCGTCCCTCCTTGCAAGCCGCCACAAACACGGCTTCGGGTGATTCGCCCCCAATCCTCGTTCGTAATGCTTTCTTCAAATAGGCGATGTCTACGACAAGCCGCTTAAAGCGTCTACGTATCCGGCACATTATCCCAACACCGGCTAACTGTACGCTGAGTCGAAACTGTGGGATACAGGGCAATACTTCTCGGTTAAGAATTAAGCAGTATTAAGAATAAAAAAAGTGCGTGGTTGAAGTTTAGTACCCGTGGCTCTGTGGATTGGTTTTTTAGATGGAAACTTTGAACGAGGTTTTTTAACGACTCTGGGATTTGTTCTGCCTTGCCTTGGCGGAATTTTTTGATCCCAAATTTCAAGGATTAGTTTGGAGAATATTGGGTAATTGCTCACTGTTAGCCGGACTGAAAATCAGCAATAGCACAGGCGTTTAACTCTGAGAGTACAAGTATTACCTAAGCGCAATGGAGATATTCCAGCAATAGTTGCGGCTTGAACTATTATTGTTGGCTTAAAAGCCAACCGTAGGTTTCTTGAACAACTTCGCGGGGTTTAAGAGAACGGATAGGAGTTTTACGCCCATTAAGATGAGTTTTTAACTCATCAATCGTATTTTCGATTTCCCAACACTGATGATATTCTGTGGTCAATAACAAAGCCAGGAATAGAGCAATGTCCACCAAATTGGTAATTAAACGGTAAGTTTGTTGTTCATTGTCTGAGTCGATAGTATACTCTATCACTCGTACTTGAATCTTTGATCCACCTATATAATTCGTTTGCTATGTAATACTCTTCAGCTAGAGTTTTGTACTTTATGCAAAAAGAACGCAAAACTTTTAAAGCTGCACTCTGCAAGGATTAGACGCAATCAACCAAGCCCAATACAACACTCTTGGCTGAATGCGTGACAACCAATGGTTGTCAAAATTTGGTCAAACAAACATGAATCCACTGGGCACGGAAACAACAGCTTTTCGTATGCAGATATTACCTTGTTGTGTTCCCTTGAAGACTGGGGATTCCTGCCACAGGTACATCGCCCTTGCGGGAAATGATAAGGCGTTCGTCCTTGACGTTGCCGTAGGCATCGCTGCCGGAACTGTGTGGTGGAGAAGTTGGGTTAGTGACTGACCGAATGTCCACAAATAGGACACAAAATGATTCTAAACTTGCACAATTAAGTAATGGTATCGGTCAGCCCGATACCCTAACTACTACTATGCTTGTTGAAAAATCTTACACCCGTACTGCTACTGAGTCAATCACGTCACAAACCAGCAGTAACAACGGTACAGCGACCCAAATCACCGTCCTGGCAGGGAAACAGCCTACAGTTGAATCCTTGTGTACTGACAATGGCAGTTCCCTTACCCAAGTTAAATCCACTACTGAATACTTGACCATTCCCGAACTGATTGGCGGGGTCAAGAGCTACGACTCTCTGCCTCCCGGCTGGAAGAACGTTGAGGCGATCGCAGATGTTGATTAATATGGGTAGTGCCCTGAAGGGCAGGATAGAGTAGAGAGAAGTGCAGCAGTAGTTTGGTTGTGACAACGCATTCATGCCCGAGTTGTGAATCACAAGAAATTGCAACGGTTCAATAATGCCAGTAGCCGAATCACATAATTTGTGCAGTTTGTTGTCAAATCAGGAGGTAATCGCATGACTCAACTGATCCACAGACTAGAAGAATGCTAGTATCTTTCGCCACCTTGGGATAAAGACATTCCACCGTTGCTCATCAGTCTGCTGGAGCGGGTTTATGTCAGGTTTTGAGTTTATTTCTCAACCTCAAGCAAATGCGGTTTTTTAGGAAAGCGTTAAACGCTGTCATGTAAAGTTTGTGGTGTAACTTCAGCAATCATCATTCCCCACACAACACTAAAACGAAATTTAGTTACGCGCTCTATATCAAAATATGCAGACCTTAGTAAACTATGAAACTCTTTTTGGGTGTAACACTGTTTGTAAGCAGGGTCAACAAACTTCAATATAAAATCACATATCTGACACGATAAATAATCTTTACACCAATCTAAAATAAATACTTTACCTTCTGGTTTTAAAACACGTCTTATTTCTATTAATGCAGCATGAGGATCATCAAAATAATGAAATGTACTTGCAGATACAATTACATCAAAACTGTTATCTATAAATGGTAAATTTGATACGCTTACATTCTGAAATGAAACATGAGAATAATTACGACATTTTTGTTGAGCTACGAGGAGCATTTCTGCTGAAATATCTACTCCAGTAATCACTTGCTGTGGATTTTCAGTGAGTAATAATTGCTCAAATCCTCCTGTTCCACAGCCAATATCAAGCACTGTCGCTTCTGGTGCAATCTCTGCCCAATTTTTTAGAGCAGATAATGATTTGGCAATATATGCATTCCAACGCTGGTCGTATGAATCTGCCATCTGGTCGTATTGTTGGCGAATTACTTTTTCACTCATAGCTATTTTTTGCCTGGTACTTAGCTCAAGTTGATTCATTCAATAATATTTGAGCGAATTGGTGGACTGGATTCTTGCAAGATATGCTATTGCGCCAGATAACAAATAATTCTTTGCGTAGGGTTTTATTATCTACATCTATAGGAATGGCGTATAGTAACCCTGCTTGTACCTCTTGAGTAACTGATTTTGACAGCACAATTGAAACTCCTAACCCTGCTTGTACAGCTCGTTTGACAGCTTCTGTACTACCCAATTGCATGGAAATTCGCATCTTGTGAACTTGTTCACCAAAAAATTGCTGTAGTAAGCGTCCAGTACCTGTACCTTTTTCTCCGCCTAACATTTCGATATTTTCTAGATAGGCTTTAGGGACTTTCGGCAAATTCTGCCAAGGATGATTTGGTGGCACTATGAAGACAAGTTCTTCGCTTTGCCAAAGTTGAGCTGTAAACCCAGGACGATTATCCCACCACTCCATTAAGGCTATATCTACTAATCCAGTTTCTAACTTGTCGGCGATCACCGGATTAGCATCAATTACTAAATCTACTTCATAGGAGTTATCATACAGTTCCAAATGGTGTTTCAAATACGGCGGTAAGAGATAAATACCAATATTAGAACTCGCCCCAATTCGTAATTTTGTAGATTTGAGGGCTGAAAGTGCTCTTTGTATCACCAAAATTAGACTTTCGGCATAGGGAAGTAATTTCTGTGCCGCAGGAGTTAATTGATTACCCTTGCGATCGCGGATAATCAGTTGAGTGTTCAATGATGCTTCTAAATTTTTAATGTGTTGTGAGACAGCAGGTTGGGAAATCCCCAGTTGTTTGGCAGCTTGACGAAAACTTCCTGTGTGGACAACGGCTAAAAAGGTTTCTATGTACTCAAAGTTCATAGGTGGGGCAAATCAAGTCGAAAATCAAAAGTAAGAAATAGCCAGTGTGTTGGGCGGGTTTCCCAACTTGTAGAAGCGCTTGCGCGGCTTCTGGCAGAGTAGCAATTAGCGTTCAAAAGCCAAGATTAAATAACTTTTTTAAAGGAGACAAGGAAGTAAAAAGGTAAAAGAAAACTTGACTTTTTATGGACAATTAACTGCTCCCCTTGGCTTTTGATTTTGCAGGGCTTGCAGAATATTTTGGGCAGCTTCTAGGGCAATATTCCGCCGCAAATCATCAACGGCAGATCCAATATGTGGAGTGAGAAACGTTTGATTGGTGTTTTCTATTAATGACTGGGGTATGCTATGGGGGCGATCGCTACGATACCAATCTTCCATTTCAAACACGTCGGCAGCGTAGCCTGCTAAATGTCCAGATTCTAAAGCTTTACACACAGCTTGCTCATCAACTACGGAACCACGACAGGGGTTAATTAAAAAACTGCCTGGTTTCATTTTGGCTAAGGTGTTGGCATTGATTAAATGAAAAGTTGCTGGTTGCAGAGGTACTACCAGCACGATGAAATCACTCACCTCAATTAAGGTCTCAAAAGGCACTCGTGATAATTTCCAAGCTGCCTCCTGTTCTGGAGGTAAAACTACCGGATCACTATAGAGTAACCGCATCTCAAAACCCGCCAGACGTTGGGCGATCGCTTTGCCTAATGCACCCATACCGACAATTCCCAACGTACGATTTGCTAGCCCTAGGCTGTAAAATTGAGGTCGCCAACCTGCAAATTTACCTGTGCGAATAAAGTGATCGCCCACTAACATCTGTCGTGTTAACCCAATTAATAACCCAATAGTAATTTCGGCAGTGGGTGCAGACAACAAAGAAGGCACAATCGTAAACCAGACACCACAACGGGTACAGGCATCAATATCAAAATTATCGTAGCCTTTGAGGGCAGCTCCAATCACTTTTAGCTGGGGACACTCCCGCAAAAAAGCTTCATCAATGGTATCTGGCATAAATACCATCAATGCCTGAGCATTTTTAGCACGTTGCAAAATTTCCTCACGAGATAAAGACTCTTTATTAGGATTAGCGATCACGTCACAATTATATTCAAGGAGTTCAATAACTTCTGGATGTACCCAGTTAGTAATCACAACCTTTGGCTTCATGGTCTCTCCTCAAGCTAACCGTCTACGTAAATAACTACTGAAACTGTCTACCAGTATCACCATCATCAGAATTACGAGTAGTATTGCTGACACCTCTTCGTACCTAATGATGCGTAAAGCTCCAATTAATTCAAATCCAATTCCACCTGCCCCGACTGCACCTATGACAGTAGAAGCGCGAAAGTTATATTCCCAACGATATAAGGTGACATCTAGCATTTGCGGCAAAACTTGCGGTAAAATACTGTGATAAATTACCTGAATTTTATTTGCACCAGCCGCCTGTGCTGCTTCGATTGGTGCAGAGTGTACGTGTTCGATATACTCAGCAAAAAACTTACCCACCATCCCAATTGAATGTAACCCCACTGCCAATGCTCCTGGCAATGCACCAAACCCCACCGCAGCCACTAAAATAATCCCCATAATCAGTTCTGGTACAGCCCGTAAAGCATTGAGAATCAGACGTGCCGCCTGAAATACAACCAGATGGGGTGTAGTATTACCAGCTGCTAGTAGTGATAACGGTAGAGAAAAAGCAACTGCGATCGCGGTTCCTGCAACACTCATCGCCAAGGTGTCAAACAGTGGTTTAATCCAGTTGATAACCGAACTAAAATCAGGCGGTAGCATTTGGCCAATTAAATTAATCCCACTAGGCACACCCTCAGCCAATCGTTTCCAATCAAAAAGACCAACTAACCAGAAAGATATCATCACAATGACTGCAACAACAGCTACTTGTAGTAAATGCTTATGTCTTTGTTTTCTTTGTTGTTTTAACAGCGGTTCAAATTTTTGATAACTATTGGTTGTCATAAAACTCGATTAAATAGGCAGAAGGGAAACGAAAAAAGCAATACGTGCTATTAAAATCACTTCCTTGAAACAAGAATTTCTTCAATTTTTTAGTTGAATTGTTCTCTATTAATTTAGTTTTTTGAAATCTAGATTCAATGTTTTACCTAAATCCCTGACTACATCATAATCTTGGTCTGTAATGGCATCAAACCCATCTGCTTTAAAAGCTTTGAGAATTTGTTCATCCTTCAGTTCAACGAATGCCGAACTAATTTTTGCCTTTAATTTTGGGTTCAAATCTGAGCGCATTGTCCAAGGATATTGAGGAAATGGCTTAGATTCTGCCAAAACTTTGACTTTACTACTATCAATAACTTTGCCCTCAATTAAAGATTCAAAAATAGGTTTACTCAATCCACCTATTTGAGCATTGTTATTCTGAACTGCTAAAGCAACTGCATCATGAGAACCAACAAAAGCTTCTTGATAATCTTTTTTTGGTTGTAAACCCTTGCCAGCAATCATTGATTTGGGAATTAAATGACTAGAAGTAGAAGCTTGATCACCAAATGCTACTGTTTTTCCTGCCGCTTGCTCAATAGAGTTAACACCACTTTTGACATTGGCAATAATTACTGATTTATAAGTGGTTTCGCCGTCTTTTTTTAAAGCTGCGAAGGGTTCAATATTACTTTTAGTTTTAGCTAAAACATAGGAAAGTGGACCAAAGTAAGCTAATTCTAAACGTCCGCTACTTGCCGCCTCAATCATGGAAGAATAGTCAGTAGTTACAATTAAATCAATATTTTTACCTAACTTTTCTTCTAAATATTTTTCTAAACCTTGATTATTTTTAATGATGGTTGAAGCATTTTCATCTGGTAAAAGAGCTACCTTTAAAGTTTCCGGATCAGATACACTAGGGTCAATTGCAGATGCGGTATTAGCATTACCAGAACCAGAACCATTCGTAGCAGTGTTGTTAGATGCTTGACAACCAACCAAAGACAACACAGTCACAGCAACAGATATGAGTAATTTTTTTTTCATTGCGATCACCATAAAAATTCTCCTGATATATCAAATAGATATGTAAACTCTTGAGGGATTGGGGACTGGGAATAATACCTTATCTTTTACCTTCTCTATAAGAGGCTTTGCCAGATGCCTTCCCCATTAATGCTTCTGCATCATCTAGGTGAACATTTTCGGTGTTGCTATAGATGCGATTAAGTTCGGCTTCTTTAATATCTGCGGCATTACCATCAAAAACTACATGACCTTGAGATACACCAATTATCCTGTCTGCATAGGTTTTAGCTAAATCTACTTGGTGCAGACTCATAATTGCCGCAATGCCGTCTTCTTGACAAATCTGACGTAGAAAAGAAATCACTTTATGGGAACTAGCAGGGTCAAGGCTGGCAACCGGCTCATCTGCCAGAATTAACCGGGGTTGCTGCGCCAACGCACGCGCAATACCTACCCGTTGCTGTTGTCCACCACTAAGATTATCTACTCGTGCTAAGGCTTTATTCAACAATCCTACTCTGTCTAAACACTCCAATGCTATATATTTGTCAGCATTGGGCAATGGAAAAAAGCTTCTAAGAGTTGAGTGATAGGCTAAACGACCAGTCAACACATTTTGTAGTGCAGTTTGTCTACCAATTAACTGGTGCTGTTGAAAAATCATCCCTGTGCGCTGGCGATGCTGATGCAGTACCTTGGGTTCATTGAATTTGCGGCAACCTTCTACTGTAATAGACCCTGCCGTTGGTTGGATGAGTCCATTTAAACACCGGAGCAACGTTGATTTACCCGAACCAGAAGCTCCCAAGATAACTGTAAACTCTCCTGGGTTAAAGTTTAAAGAAACTGACTGGAGGGCTTGAACTCCGCCAGGATAAGTTACACTCAAGCGATCAAGCTGAATTATCATCCTAGGAAAATTCCCCTATCTCATACAATCTACAAGCAGTTGATTTGAATACGTAATCAAAACGTTAGTTGCATAAGAATAAGTTTTCACCCTTGTTTAAAGTTGAGGTTAACAATCGGGTTGTTTTAGGTTAAAAACAAAAATATTGGCTAAAGCAGTTTGGCTGAATTTGAGGAAGCGATCACCAGAATGCTCTACCCTGTTGCGCTTGAAAATGAGATTGTTAGTACTGACAGGCTTCAGGCAATTGCTGCTGAAAGTTCCGTGTTTATCGAAAAATGCCACGAGTCCGGCTGTGCTGTGCAGTGTGTTCCCGCTTTTCTTGTCGGAGACGCTACGCAAACGGGTTGCCGTAGGCATCGCTTACCCTGCCGCTATTACCGGGTATCTCTGCACAGCGAAGATTTGGGGGATTGGTCAAGTACAATTCGCAATTCGCTTTTTCGCCCATTCGCAGTTACAAAAATCTGAATTGAGGCAGGTGCTGGCTGTTCTTTCGGGGGCGGTTGGTGGCGGCAATGAGTCAGGCTGACGGTGAAGTGTCTTATGGGGCAATCGCCCCAAACCATTATTAATTTTCAGTTTCCATTAATTCGCCTCCAAATTGTTATTGGAGACATTGAATTAGATATTGCCGAAAGCGCAGATATGAATGGCACGCTGATAAAGCTGAAATCTGGTCAGGGCAGGGGGTAGGTGTAATTTTAAGACAATTAAATTTTAGTTGCGTCAGTAGTTCATTTGTTCGCGTTGAAAGGGCTGGCCTTTAAATCAATTTAAACTCAAAAATAATGTAGGATAATCAATCACTTTTATTTATTAAATTAAAAATAAAATATAATTGCTTATATCATAAAAGGTCTTTAAACTGAAGTTAGCCGGTCGAAAATAAGTTGGTTGTAAAGTTTTTTTTAGCAGTAGCTTAGGAAAACTAAGAGCTTGTCATGTAACAACCTTGCCTCTTTTGAGCTAAAAATGCTTTCTCAGTAAAGTTTTTAGATAATAAATTGTAAAAGTTGTTTCTTGACAGGCTCTTATGCTAATGCTAAACAGTTGCTTATCAATGCTGATTGTGGTGGCAGCAATGGCTATCGTGTTCGATTATGGAAACTCGAACTGCAAAAATTTGCTACCCTTACAGGGTTAGATATCACTGTCTGTCATTTGCCTCCCGGAACTAGCAAGTGGAATAAGATTGAGCATCGGTTATTTTCACATATCAGCATGAATTGGCGAGGCTGTCCGTTAACGAGTCACGAGGTCATTGTTGAGTTAATTAGTGCAACCAAAACAAAAACTGGATTAAATGTAAAAGCACAACTAGATACAGGGCTGTATCCAACAAAAGTGAAAGTATCAGATGAAGAACTAGCAACTGTGCAAATTACGCCACATGAATTTCATGGCGAATGGAATTACACTATCTCACCAAACCTCAATATTCTCTGAGACTTGTAAAAGTTGTTTCTTGACAGGCTCTAAGGTTGCCATGTCTACCCGTTATTTATATCTATTTCTTGTTTTGTCACACTAGCAAGCCCTAGTATTTACCTACTCGTTCCTGTTAGCTTTTTTCATAGTTTAAGCATAACATCTATACTTCAACATGTAAAAGTTGTTTCTTGACAGGCTCTAAGTAATCAGCTTTCTGCTTGCGGATAGTACCTTTGTTATTGCGAATTCGTGCCCGTACAGATTCAAAACAGTCACGTTCTGGTTCCTCCTGAATGGTCAGCAAGTAATGCTTGCCCAATACAAAACTAACTTGCTCGCTATAGAATCCAGTTTCCCTTTCATTGGTGATTACCATTCGGGCGATAATCACGAGTTGGTTTTCGTAGTCCTCCACTTTCGGACGTTCAGGGACGTTGACCACATCTTCTAAAATCAGCGGTGGCAACGAGAAAACCCTACCCAGGCGTTGCATAATATCTTGATTGCCTAAGCCTCTAACATCGACCCAAGAAACCGACTCAGTATCCAGATAAGGTGCACACTCTTCCGGTGTTTCGAGTTGCACTTGAGTTTGATTAACCTCGTTATAGTCAATTAAAACAATTTTAGGAGGCAGGGCATCTACTTCAATGTTGAGGGTTCCCGGCAAACTAACTGTTTGGCTGTAGACGTAATTAACACGGGATTTTGCTACGGTTCTAGAACGGTGAAAAGGTTTTTTTGCCATCCTCTTGCGCTCGCCTTAAAAAGTAATTCTATCTTGGTTTTATCTCCTGTTTCGTCAATACATAAATTTATTTCTCTTTCTCCAATCAACATTTTTGTTAACCACAGCTTCATTTATCCTATTTTTTTGACATCCCACAGTGCATCTCTCAAAAAATGCGGGAATTAGCTGTCTTTTAACCCTACTATTTTCGCTATCTCCGGCAGCGATTTTGAGCTGATTTCTGAGAAAATACAGTAAATACTTGAATGCTTCAAAATGTTTCACATCGGCAAATAACTGGCTATACTGTTGACATTAATTATTTATGAATGATATAGCTTATACTTGTCTTTGCGCGGCGTAACTAAAATTACAGATTGATTTTGGGATTGGAAATGCTTAATTTGGTTAGAAATATGTAAAAACTGGTCGATCTGAATTTGTGTCCGCAGAGGGATGCTTGTGAAGCAGCTGCTTCACAAGCTTAAATTAGGATTTAAAATTAATGTTGTAAAATGCCTCATATATTACTGGTGGATGATGAAGCACCCTTCCGTGAAAGCCTCACCTACACATTGCAAAAAGAAGGCTATACAGTGACAGTAGCGGCAGATGGGCATAGTGCTATCAAAGAATTTCACAAGCAAGTACCGGATGTAATTTTGCTCGACCTCATGCTGCCACAAGTTGACGGCATGGAAGTTTGTTGGCGAATTCGGGCATTTTCGGATATTCCTATTGTGATGTTAACAGCTAAAGATCAGGATATTGATAAAATTTGGGGCTTGGAAGCGGGAGCAGATGATTATATTACTAAGCCATTTAACACCCATGAACTGCTGGCACGCATAAAAGCAGTTTTGCGTCGTCGTTCTGAGGATTACCCTGAATGATAGACCGATTGTCTCGCCGCATCAAATTGAATTCTATTCATGCCAAGCTGCTAACTACATACGTGCTGTTGACAGGCTTAGGAACCACCTTGATGGCAGGTTACATCCTGTGGTCATTCCATGTTTACTTCATGCAAACACGACAAGCTGATTTAGATAACTGGACAACTGCTCTGAGCGAAAGTGCGGCAGATAGCCTAGAAGCACAAAATTTCCAGCGTTTAGAACTGTTGGTACAGCGATATGGCGCTGCCCAAACAGTAACGCTTCGGATTTTTAATCAAAAAGGTCGTATATTAGCTACTTCTAATCCAAAATTAGATCAACAAGTAACTGACTGGTACAAGGTTCCAGGAATGTCGGAAGCTTTACAAAACCGTTTTGCACGGGGGGTTGCAAAAGGCGTTTTATCCAACGAAGACCGTCTCTACATTGCTAAACCAATTGTGCGTAATGGGAAATTGCTGGGTGTGCTGCGAATATCCATCACTTTGGAGCAATTTCAGCTTCAATTTGCCAAAGTGATCTGGAGTGTTTTGGGAACTTTGGTATTGACAATCTTACTATGTACACTGATTAGTACCCGCTTGGCTCGTGGTCTTTCAAAACCAATTGAAACTATGCAGACTTTTGCGATGCGCTTGGGCAGTGGTCATTTTGGTGACAAGCTGATTATCCATCAGAACAATGAGTTGGATCAGTTGGCGGCGGAGCTAAACCGAATGAGTCAACGGTTGGCTTTGCTTGATCAAGAACGCAGAGCTTTTCTGGCAAATGTCTCTCATGAACTCCGCACGCCCATTAGCAACGTTCAAGTGACTATAGATGCACTCAAAAGTGGAGCATACGAAGAACCTCAATTGCGTGATCGCTTTCTCCAAACTATTGAGAATGAAATCAAACGCTTATCAAGGCTGATTCATGATCTGTTAGATCTAGGGCGTTTAGAAGCGGGAGTCACTCAACTCGAACAACAGACTATTTCACTACCGGGTTTAATTAACCGTGCTGTTAGTACAATGGAACCCCGAATGCAAGCCCTTGGTATATCTGTGCGAGTAAAAGTGATTGACCTACAAATACAAGGAGATCCAGAGCGGCTATTACAAGCTATTTTAAATGTGCTAGATAATGCCATCAAACATTCAGCATCAGATTCTCAAGTGTTTATTTCTGCGTATAACCAGGGGAAACAAGTAGTTGTAAAAATTCAAGACCAAGGAAGAGGCATTAGTGAGGGTGATTTACCACGGATTTTTGAGCAATTTTATACTACAGACCCCTCCCGTAAAGGCAGTGGTAGCGGTCTGGGCTTGGCGATCGCCAAGCGGATTATTGAAGCTCATCAAGGTAGTATCACAGCTAGCAGTGTAGCCAATGAAGGAGCAACTTTTATGATTTGCCTACCGCTGAAAGCGAGAGCAGAGTAAGGTTCAACTGGTATTGTTGACATCCTCACCGGGCTAAAGCCACGGCGATTCCAATCTAATCAAACAGCCTCTAAATAAAAACTGGAACGCTTTCGGAGTCCAGATTCAGAATGAGCGATAGTCTGCTATTCAGTACTATCCCTCTTCTGTCACTTTCCGGTTATTCTGAATAAAAGAATAAAAAAAGAAAACCCTGAAAGGTAAGTAGGGCAATGGATGTAGAATTACAAATTTTGAAACATTTGGCAAGAGATGCTCACCCAACAGTTGCGACCATAGATGAATATTGTGCAGAGTATAAAGACCTGTTTAAAGAAGTAAGAAATTATGAATGCTTCAAATATTTACATCTGGGAATAATGTCACAAATTAAAAGAAAATCATTACCAGAGATAGCGAAAGTCGTAAGTATAAACTCCGCACAATCATTACATCATTTTTTAGCCAATTCAGACTGGTCAGTAGATAAATTAAAACAACTAAGATTAAATAAACTTAAAAAAGTACTAAATGGAAATGCGATTACAGTAGTAATAGATGAAACCGGAGATAGAAAAAAAGGTAAAAAGACTGATTATGTAGCCAGGCAATATCTAGGAAGTGTAGGAAAAGTCGATAATGGAATAGTTTCAGTCAATGCCTATGGAGTTTATTCTAATATAACGTTTCCATTAACTGTAAAAGTATTCAAACCCAAAGGAACGCTAAAAGAGGAGGATAAATATAAAACTAAAATAGAGTTAGCGTCAGACATCATTACAGAATTAATTGAATCAGGTTTTAATATTAAACTGGTACTGGCAGATAGTTTATATGGTGAAAGTAGCCAATTTATTAGAAAAGTAGCTGAATATAAATTAGATTATGTCGTAGCAATTAGAAGTAATCATGGAGTCTGGTTGCCAGGAGGACAAAGCGTTAGGGCTAATAAGTGGTGTAAATTTGAAAGAACATTTAGCAATCAAAAATCAGAAACCCGATACATTAGGGAAATAATTTATGGTAAAAAAAGAGCCATAACTTACTGGGAAATAACTACTGACCCAGAAACCATGCTAGAAAATTCTACTTCCTTCGTGATGACAAATCTTCAAGGAAAACTCAAAAAAACTTTAGGCGATTTATATGGATTAAGAACCTGGGTAGAATATGGATTTCGACAGTGTAAACAGGAACTCGGCTGGACAGATTATCGGTTCACAAATTTTCAACATATAGAAAGGTGGTGGGAAATTATTTTTTGTGTGTACACAATGATTAGTTTAAATTCTCCAGCCTTCTTAAGCTTAAATAAATCTCGTCAAATTGAAGCTGAGGTCCAAAAAAATAGTGATGTTGATTTTTCTAATCATCAACAATGAAACCATGAATCCGGATGGAAAAATACTCTAAATAATCTGCGTCTCATTGCCCAACCACTCTTACTATTTTGGTTAATTTATCCCTGGATACATATTTTCCCAAATTCTAAATTATTGCTGGGATTCAATCAATTAATTAGTGCAATGAATCAATTTAAAACCTGTTATGCTTCTGGATAATTTCACTTTGTTACTACTTGCTTATCTCGGAGAGTGACAGAAGAGGGATATCCACAAATGGATTTATCTAAATTCATCAATAACATCAAATCTGTGTCCAGCCGCAGAATTAGGAGTGAATTTGCAGATCATGTCAACCAGATTTATTGGAAAGATGTGCTTTGGAATGAGTCGTACTTCATTGCATCTTGTGGCGGTGTGACCGTTTCTGTGTTGCGACAGTACATTGAAAATCAAAACGCGCCAGTTAGCGCAGTATGAGGGATTTGCTCGTTTCGTCGCTGTTCCCATTCTTCCCAACGCTCACCCTCTGGGTAGAGCGCGGGGCTGCTGCTGAAAAAGCTCAAATTGTATTGTTTTGTGTAAATTTAATTTGAAAATCAGGTATTCTCAAAAGAGAATAAACGCCTCCTAATTGAATGCGTTCTGGTGTTAAGTGTAAAACTGCACAGCATATCTGCACTGCCGCTTGATATTCCCGCCACTGCTTACGGATGCTTATACTAAGGGCATCATTACCTAAGTCGGAAAATTTTAGCCCTGCTCGCAAGAGCCAAACTTCCACATCAGTTGTTTCACCAATAGGCTCTGAGAAAATAT
>NZ_JACJQM010000118.1:0-14288 GCF_014696655.1 Nostoc sp. FACHB-888
GTGATGTTTTTTCTGTCAGACGTTCCGCGATTACAACTATCGCTATAAATACCCCAGGCATCAATCTTTTTAGTTATCTCACCCCATTCAGATTAAGAAAACCAATCATTATAACACAAAATCAATTCTGCAAGAGGTCTATTAAATTAGAAAACATATATTTGTCCGAGTTTTACAGGCTGATTTTGGACAATAATTCTTTAAAACTGGTTTCAACTCTGGACAATAATTCTTTAAAACTGATTTAATTGCTGAAAGCCCCGGAAATGCGTAACTTATGCCCCTGAATTTTGTAAAACTGGACATTAATTCTTTAAAACTGACAATAATTATTTAATGGACAGTACAAATGGAGAATAACGGATTCGAACCGATGGCCTCTGCGGTGCGATCGCAGCACTCTACCAACTGAGCTAATTCCCCTTAATCGATGCTAAGTCAAGAGTAATATTACTCATTAACTCAATACATCTTCACCATAAATTATTCTAACATTCAGTTGCCGATGGCTGAGGCTCTTTTTGAGAATAAATCTTCTGCACCCGTTCGAGTTCCAATTCGCTTAGATAATCAACAGTCCAGTTACAGCAGCGCTGGAGCATGTGGAATGGGTAAGTATTCGCTACACCAACAACTTGCATTTGCGATCGCTTCGCTGCTGCAATTCCTGCTGGTGTATCTTCAATGGCCAGACACTCGTGTGGTTGAAGATTCAGTTCAGGATATTCTTGATTCAGACGTTTCACCGCGAGTAAATAACCATCGGGTTCTGGTTTACTAGTGGTGATGTCATCACCGGCAACAATAATTTTAAAGTGTTGGGCTAGTTTGGCGCGATCAAGTACCAATTCTATTTCTTTACGAATAGCGCCACTGACTAAACCTAGTTTCAGATTCCGCGATCGCACTTGATATATTAAATCTTCTACACCTGGATATAAAGGCAGTTTCTCTGTTTTTTCTAATTCCACCGTATAAGCTTCTGCTTTGCGGTACAACAACTGAGTTAAATAGTTTTCGTCGCCTACTCTACCACGATTAGCGAGTAGTTGCTGAAAACAAGCGCGGTCAGTGCGTCCTAAAGAAGCTTGACGCTCACTCACCTTTTGGGGTTGGAGATTTTCTTGAATGAGAATCTCATCGATCAGTTGCAGATGGATTGGCTCATCGTTAATGATGACACCATTAAAATCAAAGAGAACTGCCTTTAAACTCATGCCATTATGCCAAACGCTGGAGATCCAAGTTCCTCCAAATTATTATTATCTATTGATGTGGCAGTATACTGACGGACATTTTCAGTTGCGATCGGTTTAACTCCGCTAGTGATCTGATTTATCCACCATACATCCTGCGATCGCACAGCTTCAAATCCGGCTGTACCCATATTCGCATCTATACTACCAGCAGCATACTCACGAATATATGGCTCTTCAAAAACATCATTAAGCCATTCTAACTGACGGAGAGTCTTTTGATTTCCGTCTAAAATTAATACTTGCCCTCCAGTTACCAGCAACCTAAAGCTTTCCCGCAAAATTGCTAGAGACACCTCATTTGGTGTTTCATGGAATAGCAAAGAAGCTGTAACCAAGTCAAAGGACGCATCACTCAAACTAGTTTTTTCAGCATTCCCATGTCGCCAGACTATATCTAAACCAGCATTTCTAGCTTTATCTTCTGCCCTTACCAGCATATAGGGTGATAAGTCCAAACCAATAACTTCCGCTTGGGGGAAAGCCTGTTTTAACATTAAGGTAGTGGAACCAGTGCCGCAACCTAAGTCAAGTATGCGTCGTGGTTTTACCTTGACGGCATCAACTAAAGCCTGACGGACGATACTTTCATTCGGTGGCACAACATATTGCGTAATCGGATCGTAACTAACTGCTGCACCGTAAGTCAGATATCCGCCTGTAATCCCGTGAAAATTTTGACTGCTGTAGTACGAGGGAATTATGACATCATCTCGTCGGAAGCGATCGCATTCTTTCTCCCAGTCAATACTATCAGCGTAACGCCGTAGCCCGTCTTCATCAATCAAAAGACGCACTACAGGGGATAAAAAACGTTCCCAGATTGTATCTTGACGCACTGCCATATTGTGTCAGAACTTTAAGGGTTTATTTAAGCAGAGTAATTTCCTTTACAAATTTTAATATATTTAGGAAACATCTGCTTTCTCTCTGTGGTATCGGCTTGACTTTTGTAACTCATTTATTTACATTTGTAGTATCAACGTGTTACTCCCTAAGACTAGTTGTTCAGCTTCACGAAAACTGAGCGAGTCAAATCAAAGACAATACAACATTAAATTGCTACAACTAACGAGGTAATGGGTTATAAGTCACACTGATAATTCTCAGTGCCATATACCCAATCCAAAATCTAAAATTTAAAATCAAAAATACAAAAAATTATGCCCTACGAAAAGTTAGAAATTACCACACCAGCACCCGTTTTATCTTGGGCAAATCACTCATTGGGCCCAGAAGAGATTAAGATGGCAAAAAATGTAGCATCGCTACCATTTGTATTTAAGCACGTGGCATTAATGCCAGATGTTCACTTAGGAAAAGGTGCTTTAGTTGGTTCTGTAATTGCGACCAAAGAGGCAATTATCCCAGCTGCTGTCGGTGTGGATATTGGTTGTTTTGTAGGAGATACTTTGATTCCTTTAGTGGATGGTCAATCCTATCGGATTAAAGACCTAATGAATTGGGGTAAAGAGTTTATTGTTTATGCTTGTACGCCAACAGGAAAAATCGTTGCGGCTCAAGCAACTGCTAAATTGACTAGACGAAATGCTCCACTCGTGAAAGTAATTCTGGATAACGGCGAAGAAATTATTTGTACTCCCGATCACCAATTCATGCTTCGGGATGGAAGCTACAAAGAAGCTCAGTTGCTTCAAGCAGAGACTTCTTTAATGCCTTTTTATTCCAAGACTGACAAAGATGGCTACAGCCTGATTGTTCAGCCATACTCCAGTAGATGGCAAAAAGCCCACTGGATTATTGCCAGGTCTGGGTTACTCGGCAAGATTCCCAGGTTTGAGGGACAGAAAACAGTTATTCATCATCGGAATTTTTATGAATCCGATAATCGACCAGAGAATCTTGAATTCATGGGCGATCGCGATCATTCTGCTTACCACCGCTCTCCAGTGGAGCGTAACCAACACTGGCACTCTGCCAAATTTGAAGAGAAAAGAGTTGCTTCCCTTGCTCAAAAAGCAAAAACTCGAGAAGGATACCAATACTATGCCGAACGGGGAACTAGAAATATTCTTCAGTACATGGAACAGCAGCCAGAGCATTTTAAAAATGCAGTCGCAGGTAATGGTAATCGAGGTAAGCAATATCTAGTTGAATATAACAAGAGTAAAAAAGGGAGAGAAAAATCTCAAGAAATTGCTAACCAATACTATACCTGTGAGATTTGCGGTGTAGATGTCAAAACTCCAATTGGACTCCACAACCACCGCAAAAAAGAACATCAATGTAATCACAAAGTTGTAGCAGTAAATCACCTAAATTACACAGAAGATGTTTACTGTCTAACAGTACCGGAGTATCATAATTTCGCACTGAAAGCTGGGGTATTTGTTCATAACTGCGGGATGAGCGCTATCAAAACATCATTTACCGCCGAACAACTCGAAGGTAAACTGAAAAAAATTCGTCTGGATATTGAAGCAGCAATTCCTACTGGATTCAACGAAAACAAAGACGTTGAAAAATCCGTCAGCAATTGGCAACACTGGGATGATTTTAAAGACTTGCATCGCGGTGTACAAGACTTACAAAGCAAAGCGATGAAACAGATGGGTTCTCTCGGTGGAGGAAACCACTTTATTGAAGTGTGCCTCGATACAGAAAATCAAGTTTGGCTGATGCTGCATTCTGGTTCACGTAACATCGGTAATAAACTTGCCCAGTGTCATATTCACACAGCCAGAGAATTAGCAAAAATGGCAGGTAATAAATTGCCTGACCCTGATTTAGCTCATTTTGTCGCTGGTACGCCAGAATTCCAAGCATACTGGCACGATTTGCAATGGTCACAAAATTATGCGCGTGTCAACCGCGATGTGATGATGGCGCGTTTTAAGCATATTGTCGAGAAGCATTTAGCAGGTGGGAAGGCAACTAAACCTTTATTGCAGGTTAATTGTCATCACAATTATGCCGAAAAAGAAGTGCATTTTGACGAGGATGTATACGTTACTCGTAAAGGTGCAGTCCGCGCCCAGACTGAAGATTATGGGATTATTCCTGGTTCGATGGGGGCAAAGTCTTTTATTATTAAGGGTAAAGGTAATGCCCATAGTTTCTGTTCTTGTTCTCACGGTGCAGGGCGTTTGATGTCTAGAAATAAGGCAAAAAATGTCTATACACTTGATGATTTGATAGAGCAAACAAATGGCGTAGAATGCCGCAAAGATGAGGGTGTGTTAGATGAAATTCCTGGTGCTTATAAGCCCATAGAACAAGTGATGCAAAATCAAGCAGATTTAGTTGAAGTTGTAGCAACACTGAAGCAAGTTCTTTGTGTGAAAGGATAAATTAGGTAGGGTGGGTAATGGCCACCTTCTTTATTTTTTTTAAACGCAGAGGTACGTTGAGGTAAGCGCAGAGGTACACTGAGGAAGAAATGATTGTTTTAAGTGAATCAACTGAACAAATAGAGCCATCTGCCAGTGCTAGCGAAAATAAATTGATGACTGAGGCTGCACAATTATTAGGGTGTAAAGTCTACCATATCCCGCGAGATTTTGAACGATGTGGTACAGCAGAAAATGCTCTATGGCACATTTCTAATTATTCTCAAATAACTGCTGGTATCTGGATAGGATATATTCCTGAGTTTGAGCGTTATCAAGCTATATATTATGCAGCTTTGGCTAAGGGGATAAAACTACTCAATACTCCTTTAGAACACCAGACAGCACTAGAGTTTGACCTATTTTATCCTCACTTAAAAGGATTGACACCTGAGAGTTTAGTAATTACCTCAACAAGTGAATGTATTGAGGCTGGTGAATTATTAGGATTTCCTCTGTTTATTAAAGGCGCAGTTCAATCTCAAAAAATGCAAGGATGGAAATCTTGTATAGCGAATAATCAGGAAGAATTAATCAGTACTACAGAAGGTTTATTAAAACTTAAATATCATTCACGAGGTAGAGTTATTCTTAGAAAATTAGAAAAATTGCGGCATAAACGCCTAGCCCCAAATGGCTTTCCAATGGGAAGAGAGTTTAGATGCTTTATTCATAATCAGCAGATTCTAAAATATGGATATTACTGGGATGGGGAAGATGAATTGAGCAAGTTATCAAAACCAGAAGAGACGCAAGTATTAAAGTTGGCAGTGCTAGCCTCTGAATGCCTTGGGGTTCCTTATATAGCGATTGATATTGGGCAACTAGAAAGTGGAGAATGGATAGTGATAGAAACAGCCGATGCACAATTCGCTGGTCTAAGTCACATTCCTGCACTTGAATTGTGGAATAAATTGAAAGATATATACTATTAACGGTTTATTGCAGTTTCTTTAACAGATTAAGAATCCAGAATATCATGCAAAATAGCCAATACGAACAAGAGTATAAGAAAAAAGTAATTGATTTCTTTGATAGTAGAACTAGCTACGATAACAATTATACAATTGATCGCGCTCTCCCTCTCCTAGATTTGGTTCAGCTTCAAAAGGGGCAAAAAGTATTAGATATGGCAACAGGCACAGGTATCATTGCCATTGCTGTTGCACAAATTGTCGGCTCTGAGGGAAAAGTCACTGGAGTAGATTTTTCTTCAGGGATGCTAACTCAAGCACAACAGAAAATTGAAGAATTAGGCTTGCAAAATATCGAATTTATTGAAGCCGATGCTGAGTATATTGATTTCAATGATGAGAGTTTCGATGTAATTCTTTGCTCTACATCAATAGTCTATTTTAAAGATATTCCTGCTGCTCTACGTAAATGGTATCGTTTCTTAAAACCAGGGGGAATTCTTGGTTTTTCTTGTTGCTCAGAGGAATCTTGTGGAGCGCCACTTATCATCGAAATCTGTGAGAAACATGGCATTTCGCTGACAAGTATAAATGAGCCAACAGGCTCTCCCGACAAATGCCATGATCTGCTTACAGAAGCTGGTTTTAAAAATATTGAAGTGAAGACTAAACAACTAGGTTTCTACCACAATCTAGAGCAAGCTAGAGAATGGAATGGAGGATGGTTTCATCCTAGAGAAAACCCTTTGTTACAAGTTTCATCAGAGCAAATGGCAGAATTAAAAGCAGATTATCGTCAAAAAATTGAAGCAGAGGCAACAGAGGAAGGCGCTTGGTATGAATTTCTTAGTTTTTTTGTAACTGGTCAAAAGGCTTAAAGCAAGCTCTAATTTTCTATTGTATTTAGCCAATTCATCAAATCAGTTTCACTGCCGAAATCTAGTAATACTTCACCCAAGTTTTCTAATTGAACTAAGGACAACTCTTGCAACCGAGATTGTAACTGAGAATTAATTGAACCGAGCCTACGAGTTAATAGACGCATCACTAGCCGCAGTTCTGATTGCCTTCCTTGTTCAATGCCTTGTTCAATGCCTTGTTCAATGCCTTGTTCAATGCCTTGTTCAATGCCTTGTTCAATGCCTCGTTGTCTCCCTTCTTGAAGTCCTTCTTGAAGAATTTCTTGATAAATAGCAGACTCTCTCATATCTTCTCTCCTTAAAAACTGACGAATGAGTTCTGGCTTAAAAACCAACCCTGCTAGAAGTTGGGTACATACCGAGATACTCTGCTTGGTGGCTGCTTCTTCAATCATACTCACCTGAACTGCTACTTGTTGGAGCAGATTTTCAGGAGAATCTGTTCGCGCCAAAGTTGCTAGAGGTAATAAACCAGGAGATAACAGTAATGGTTCTGGATCTTGTTCCCAAATTCGGATGATGCGGTAACGGTGGGTAGTATTGCGGGCAGTAAATTGATCTACAAATACAGCTTCTGAAGTTGTGGGTTTAAGAAAAATTACTATCTGCTCGATATCGCAATTGTATTGTCGATATAGTCGCACCCAATAGTCCAACATCCGCAGTGGCAAGGGTGGAATCGATGCTGGTAAGGTTTGAAACTCTAAATGCAGTATTTGATTGGCAGTTTGCAAAAAGGTTACTGAGTCAGCACGGATTGGTTCTTGATTTAATTCTGTTTTGAGAATCTGGATATCCGTTGCCTCAGATGCGAGTAAGTAGCGGATAAAATCTTCTGGATACTGCTCAACCAGATATTTCAGGGTGTTGTCGTATGTCACTTTTATATCAGTTTAGATATAAACTCATGTAGAGATGTGATATCACCACACAGTTTGTCCATAAAAAATTTAAGTGTAGGTATTATTTATTGTTAGCGCTACTTTACGAAAAACTGTTGTTCGCTAATAGCGCTAACATTTAAATTTGGTGTCTTTTCAAAATTACATTGTCAAAGATTGAGGATTCGTCTCAATCAATTTCGCTAAATCTTGCAAGAACGCCGCAGCATGGGCACCGTAAATAATGCGGTGGTCAGAAGTAATATTGACTTGCATTTGTTGCCGCACGCCAAATAAACCGTCGGGTGTAGCTACCACTTGCGGACGGGATGCCCCGATCGCTAAAATTGAACCTTGTCCAGGCGGTAAAATCGCATCAAATTTATCTACGCCAAACATCCCCAAATTGGACAGGGTAAAAGTACCACTGTTATATTCTTGAGGCTGTAATTGTTTTGCCCTGGCACGTTCTACCAAAGACTTCCAAGTACGCGATAGAGAATAAATATCCACTGCGTCTGCATTTTGCAGGACAGGTGTAATTAATCCGCCATCATTCATCGCTACTGCTACAGAAATGTTGATATCAGAATGATAAACAATACCCTGGTCTGAGTAACTAGCATTTAACAATGGGTGTTTTTGCAACGTTACCGCTACAGCTTTTGCCAGTAGCGCTGTCATTGTCACGCCTTTGGATTTAATTTGTTTATAAAGTTTGTCTAATCCATCGGTGGTAATTGTATAACCAACACGGAAGACGGGCACGGATATGGTAGCTACCATGTTCCGCACTACGGCATTTTGGAAGGTAGTTAGAGGAACGGTTTGACCAGGAACAGCCGCTACCACTGGCGCAGGTGCTGGTGTCTGAGGTGCTGGGGGTGCAACTGGGACGCTGGTTGGTACAGGTGCTGGTGGGGCAACTGGGGCAGTGGCGGGTTGTTTGCCCTTATTGGACAATGCTTCTACATCTTCGGCGACAATGCGACCGTAGGGGCCACTGCCTTGGAGCGTAGTTAAATCAACTTTCAGTTCTTTGGCTAACTTACGGGCACGGGGTGAAGCTACAAGCCTTCCTTCTTTGTGGTTAGACCCGTTTTGAGACGCTAAGGCAGGTGTTGCGGCTGAGGCTGTGGCGGCAACTGGTTCAGGAGAAAAGGTAGGAGTAGCGGCCGCGCCGCCAGAATTGGCAAGAGATTTCGCCTGTTCAATTTCAGCTTCCGTTTCGGCAATGAAGGCGATCGCAGATCCTACCGGGGCAGTTTCACCAGCTTCAACTATGATATGGGCAAGAAAGCCTTCGTAAAAGGTTTCTACATCCATATCTGCCTTATCTGACTCTACAACCACCACTGTTTCCCCTTTTTCCACTTTGTCCCCTGGCGATTTCACCCAGGAGACGATTTTGCCTTCGGTCATGGTAGAACTCAGAGCCGGCATAAATACTTCGTGAATGCTCATAGGGTGGTTTGGGAATCAATGGTTTATGGACTTTAACAGCTTTTATCAGATCGAATTGTATCTTGGCAGGAGAGTTTTGGACTGGAGATTTTATATTTTGATTGGGGAGTAGGGAGTGGGGAGTGGGGAATAGGGGGGAGATGAGGAAGATGGGGGAGAGTTACTAACTTTTGACGCTTAACCCTTGACTTTAGGAACCTAAATATAACTTAGAGGTCTATAATACAGAGCTATCCTCAATGTTTAGCCAATATCTCAATCTCGTTTTAGTTGTTGACTTGCAAAAAACAGCACGAGTTTCTCACAGATTAAATGGGATTGCTATTTATATTCCTCATAACCACTGCTTAAGATACAGGAGCTGCTTACAGGTAGAGGATATAAGATACAGGTCCAGAACTTACGCATTGACAAATGAAACAAAGAATGCGGATAAGAAAAGAATAAGCGATCGCTAGCAGTAGGGGGCTGAAAAGATAGATAATTTACACTGTCTCTATTGAGGGCATGGACAATCAGAGTAACTACCAAGCCATCAACTGCAAAGTGTGACCTCAACACTTACACTCTGTTTTTATTAGCAGAATCAAAGTATCCAGGCTGCACACGTTTAGCAGATATTATGGAAGATTTGTCACATGATAGTGTCAACAGATTTTTGCTACGTGAGCGTTACGAGCCAAAGGATTTATTTGATGAAGTTAAGCTGCATATCAATTTAGGAGGTGGTACATTAAGTGCAGATGATACCGTAATTGATAAGCCTCATAGTGACCCGAAACTAACAGAATTAATTACTTACATTTATTCAGGAAGGCATCATCGTACAGTTAAAGGGATTCAACTAATTACCTTGTATTACACCGATTTATCAGGTAAATCTGTACCTGTAAATTATCGTATTTATGATAAACAAGATGGTCAGACGAAAAATGATTATTTACGAGATATGATTACTGAGGTTTTGCATTGGGGTTTGGAGCCTGAGAATGTAACCACTGATGCTTGGTATTCCAGTAAAAGGAACCTGAAGTTCTTTAAAGACAAGGGATTAAAGTTTTTAACTGGGATAGCTAAAAATCGCTTGTGTTCAGTTGATGGTAAAAATTTTACCCAAGTCCAAAATCTAGAAATTCCAGAGAATGGGTTAATAGTGCATCTGAAAAAGTTTGGAAAAGTGAAAGTATTTCGGAGACTTTTCAAAAACGAGATTCCCAGATATTACATCATGTATGTGCCTGACAAAGATGCACTAATTTTAATTTCTCTCGTCGAATTTAAGGAGTTACATTCGATTCATTGGGGGATTGAATGTTACCATCGAGCCATTAAACAAGTGTGTGGAATTGAGCTATTCATGGTGAGGACATCTGAGGCAATTAAAACTCACTTTTTTAGTGCTATCCGCGCTTTCACACAACTAGAACTAATGCGAACTCAAGAGTTAATTGAAAACTGGTATGAACTCCAGCGAAATTTGTCTCTTCAGGTGGCTCGTGACTTTATTCTGGAACATCTTGAACAAAGGATGAACTTGAATCCACATATTCAGATTCCTGTCAATGCGTAAGTCCTGAGGTCAATCTAGAATTCAAAATTGGTCATAAACCTATTTGAAATTCCTTATGTCGGCAAAGTTGAAATTCTTTTTAATTGTGATACTAAGTATCTTTGCCACTGCTGGCGCTGGAGTTTATATTACCCAGCGCCAGCCACCTGCACCGATTGTTGAGACTATTGATGGACAAACCCAGCAGGTGGGAGCAATACATGAGTCTCAAGAGGTTGTGGCATACTCAGAGCGTTCCAATTATAAAACCATACCTTTAGAAAAGATTAACTCATCTCTCCAAGGTAGCGATCCTGCTACCCTCGCCCTAAATGCTTTTGACGGCATAGCATCAGTGAAAGGAACGCGAAAGGTAGAAGTAGCTTATCCGCAACGAAATCAAGCCCTTGTGACCATTACACAAATCAAGCAAGGTGATGATTCAGTTGGTATTAAATATCGAGTTGAAATGACAGCCTTCGGGCGATCGCTTTTTATTAGCTCACCTCCAGTCTGGCAAATTGTTTGGGCTGGCTCCCAGGTGGAATGTTGGGCTGGAAGCCGCCCAAATATCAAGTTAAATCACATCTGTCATTAGTCATTGGTCATTAGTCATTTCTCACAAAACAAATGACAACGGACATATGACAAAGGACAAATTTAAATGTCGCCGCGAATTTCTTCTACAACGCCATCGCGTAGAACGATTTCAACTTGCATTTTGCTAATCAGGTTATCACCGATCTCTACTCGGAAAAAGCCTTCCATTTGGAATTGGTTGACTTCTTGATCTTGCTGAAGAAACTGTACTTGCTGGAGGTTTTGCAGCAATTGATTTTTCTGCTCTAGAAATTCACTTTTCTTTTGATTGACTTGGAGTTGGATATTGTCAATTTGTTGGAGAGTTTGGGGGCCAGGTGGTTGCAGACTCTGCTTTTGAATTGCCGCGATCGCTCTTTGTCCTTCTACGTCTAGCTGTTGCAGTTGCTGATCAAGTTGATTGATCTGCGTTTGCAGTTGCTGTTGTACTTCCTCTTTCCACAGGGGAGTCACAATGACTTTGACGTTAACGACGCGTTTGAGAAGCAAGTTAGATTTGGAGACATCCATAAATATTTCACGTTCACTCTTTACAGTTGGGAGGTGGAATTATCAGGCAAACATGCCGTCAATAATATCGCGATAACGTTCCGTGACGACATGTCGGCGAACTTTCAGTGTTTGTGTCATCAAACCATTTTCGATAGAAAACGGTTCTAAAATGAGTTTGAATGTCCCAATGCGGTCATCCGGTCGATAGCCTGGACGATTTTGCACTTCTCGATTCAATTCTTGCCGAAATAAATCCTGGATCATTCTACTCTCGAAGTCAATTTTTTGAGTAGGTGAAGAAGTCGCCTGATCATTTTGCGTATCCAGTATCAAATTCTGATTTGCTGCCCATTTTTCTAAGGCTTCGACATTGGGGACGATTAAGGCTCCCAAGCTGCGCTGATCTTGGCCGATGAGCATAATTTGATCGATATATGGCGATCGCAAACACGCATCTTCGATCGGCTGTGGCTCAATGTTTTCCCCGTTAGTCAATACAATCGTATCCTTTGCTCTGCCTGTTAGCACCAAGTCGTCTTGTGGTGTCAACCAACCCAAATCGCCGCTATCAAACCAACCTTCAGCATCAATTGCTTTCGCTGTCGCTTCGGGATTTTGGTAATAGCCTTGCATAATCTGCGGCCCCCTCAACAATACTAAGCCTCGCTTTTCTACTGGTAAAGGCGCTTTTGTCTCAGGATCTACGATTTTAGCTTCTGTAGCGGGTAGTGGTTGCCCTGATGCACCAATCAAATTCCGCCAAGGACGACGCACATGGGTAACAGGAGAAGTTTCTGTCAAGCCATAACCTTGCAAAATCTGCACACCAATAATTTCAAAGAAATTATCTATGTGTCTGGGAAGCGCACCGCCGCCGCTAATCATCTGCTTAACTTGTCCTCCTGTGGCTTCGCGCACTTTGGCATAAACCAGTCGTTCTCCCAAGGCATGGAGGGGTAATAAAGCAGATGCTTGGATCTTAGCTGCTAATCGCTCGACAGCTGAAGCATGAAGATTATTTAAACTCAATCCTTGAGCAACTCGCCGCGCTTTGATATATTTCTCGCTATTGCCCAATAAAAAGTTAATTAGGCGTTGCTTTTTGGCTGGTTGTTCACGGAACTGCTTTTGCACTCCTTCATAAATCGATTCCCACAGCCGGGGTACACCCACCATGTAGTTGGGTTTAAATTCTCTCAAATCTGCTTTCACGGAGCGCAAGTTGGTATAAACTTGTGTGCAACCTTGAGATAGTAGGTAATATTCAACAGTTCGTTCGTAGCTGTGCCAGGAAGGTAGGATACTGAGAACGATATCGCCAGCGTTTGGTTGCAATACTGTCCCAAAGGTTGTTACTTGGTGCATCAAATTGCTATAAGACAGCATTACACCCTTGGGTTTGCCTGTGGTGCCAGAGGTGTAAATTAGGGTTGCCAGAGCATCACGATTTTGCTTGACTGGCACAAAATTATGATTTTTTCCAATTTCGAGCAACTGGGCAAAGTTCAGCACCTTTAGGGTTTCGTCTGTCGGTGGTGCTTCATCCGAAAGTAATATTACCACCTGAATTGGTAAATCTTTGAGGCGATCTTGCAGTTTTTTGAGTGTCTTTAAATCCTCAACTACTATTGCCATACTGCCACTATTAGCAATGATAAACAGCAGTTCTTCTTTTTCCGCTTGGGAGCTACGCACGGCATCAACCCCTCCAGCCGTCATTATGCCTTGATCGGCAATAAACCAGCGAGGACTATTGTCAGAAATTAAAGAAATGCGATCGCCTACCTTTACTCCCAAGGACTGTAACCCAGAAGCAAATAGCCGCATTTGCTCTGCTAGCTGCGTATAAGTAATCACTACTTCTGGTTTAGCGTGAGGGTTACGGAGGGCGACAATATTACCAAATTGTTTAGCTGCTAAAGGCCAAATTTCTGGCAGTGATTCTACATTTGTGTAATCTACCAACCGTTTTAAGGCTTGGCGTTCTCGCTCACTGATGTTAGATAAAAAAGAAGACGCGGTTTGGGTTTTTTTCATAACACCTTACCTAAATATAGTAAATTGATCTTTTTCCAGCTTATTTTGTTATTACGCTACAATATCCATCCTTATTATCCACATTCCCTTCTGTGTACGATAATTCCAGGAATTCCACGTTTATATTTACAAAAATTTATGTTAAAGTTAATTTACATAGACTGCAAGCAATAGATTGATTGAAGATCAATTTTAGAAGTTATGCTTGCAGCTAAGAAAAACGATGTCTACGACGGGCTACGCCTACGCCTATTTTTCACAGGGGATGATTACCTATGAATTTGATAGACGCTACATTGCTAACGCTGCTCAATATTGCTGCTTGCATGGCGTTACCTAAGATTTTAGTTATCCTTCTAGCTCATGAAACGAAACTTACTGAAGCGTTACCTAATGGTTTGAAATCACAAACTGCTAAAGCTGAACTTACCAGTTTTCCTTATTGTACAGCTTACCCAGTAACAGGTAGTCAATTTTGCAAATTCAGCCCTGATTTCTGTTCCAATTGCTCTCCAAATTTATAGAGTATTTCCTAATAAATATTTAGCGTTGCAGAATAGTAGGATGAATTGGGGCAAGCTCTTAAGGCAGGGGAGGAATTTTGGAAGTTGCTAAATCATCCCGCTTTCTCTGCAAATCCAAGTATTTATTAGGAAACACTAGCCTATCCTTGAATAGGCTAAATTCAGATGCTATTAATCAGTCTCTGGTTCAGGACTTACGCAACTGGCACAAAATGTGGGCGGAGCTTCGCTCCACCATGCAGTAATTGAAATCAGGCCAAACACATATGAACGTCTGGGCGTTTTAGTTGCTGAATTAAAT
>NZ_JACJQM010000119.1:0-14077 GCF_014696655.1 Nostoc sp. FACHB-888
CAAGCAAGGGTTAATCTGGTGTCAGCCCTACTACGCCGACTTTCAAGCTTAAACTAGAGTGAGTTTTCAATGATACTAATAGTGGGCATCTAACTTAGTATTTATGTACTATAACCAACTGAATTTGAGTATTATAATGATGTGCGGCATCTGATCATAAGCAATGTCCACTCCCCCTAATCTTTCCCCTCAACAAGTAAGTGCCTTTCCTCAACACGAAACAATCACCGGAGTCGTAGAACGCCTAACTTTTTACTCTGGTGAATCGGGTTACACTGTGGCAAGACTGACCCGCCCCCGTAGCACCGAACTCACAACAATTGTCGGCAGCTTTGCCAATATTCAGCCAGGTCAAACTCTACAGCTAACTGGTTTCTGGCGTGACCATCCACAATTTGGCCCCCAGTTCCAAGTAGTCAACTACAAAGAAACCAAACCAGCAACGCTTACCGGAATTGAGAAATATTTGGGCAGTGGGCTGATTAAAGGTGTTGGGCCAGTCACAGCAAGACGGATTGTTGCCCACTTCGGGCTAGAAACCCTGGACATTATCGAAAACCAGATTG
The DNA here is from genome assembly GCF_014696655.1 of Nostoc sp. FACHB-888. Classification (NCBI taxonomy): domain Bacteria; kingdom Bacillati; phylum Cyanobacteriota; class Cyanophyceae; order Nostocales; family Nostocaceae; genus Nostoc; species Nostoc sp. FACHB-888. The sequence goes on from NZ_JACJQM010000119.1 coordinate 567, forward strand.
AACGACTGATTGAAGTCCAAGGTATTGCCAAAAAGCGCATCACTCTCATCAAAAACGCTTGGTTAACTCAGAAAGCGATCAAAGAAGTAATGGTATTTTTGCAAGGGCACGGTGTTTCAACAACATACGCGGTCAAAATTTACAAGCAATATAAGGATGAAGCAATTGCCACTGTTACCAAAAACCCCTACCAGTTAGCAGCCGACATCTACGGTATTGGTTTTCTAACTGCCGATAAAATTGCACGGAATATCGGAATTGCCCCTGACTCAGAATTTCGTTACCGTGCGGGGATTATCCACTGTCTAAGTGAAGGCGCCGAAGATGGTCACTGTTATCTGCCACAAAGTGAACTGATTGAATCGGTAATCAAACTGCTGGCTACCGAATCTCATCAGCCCACAGAAGAAGCGGTGGCGATCATTATTAAAGATATGGCTTTAACAGACGACCTGATTAGAGAGCGGGATGAAGAAAAAACGCTACTTTGCTACAAGCCGACTTACTTTCATACGGAGCAGAACTTAGCTCAACTGATACGCCAACGCTTGGAAAAGCCTGTCGGCACTGACATTGAGCGTGTGCGTGGCTGGATTGACCGCTTTACTGCTAGCCGTAAAATTCAGCTTTCAGAACAGCAACGCCAAGCTGTAGAAACAGCAGCCTATTCCAAAATCATGATCCTCACTGGGGGACCGGGGGTTGGAAAAACTTTCACCACCCACACCATAGTTAGTTTATGGAAAGCGATGGGTAAATCTATTGCAATGGCAGCACCGACTGGACGCGCTGCTCAACGCTTGGGTGAGATGACTGGGCTGGAAGCCAAAACCATACATCGCTTGTTAGAATTTGACCCCCGCTCAAGGGGTTTCAAGCGCGATAGCGAAAATCCTTTGCCCCACACGGCAATTATCGCTGATGAAGCTTCGATGCTTGATTTGTTTCTGGCTTACTCCTTAGTTAAAGCAGTATTGGCTGGCGCTCTACTATTGTTAGTGGGTGACATTGACCAGCTACCATCTGTGGGCCCAGGTCAAATACTTGCTGATTTGATTAATTCTGGTCGCGTGCCAGTAGTGCGGTTGACCCAGGTATTCCGTCAAGCTCAAACAAGTGCCATTATCACTGCTGCTCACCAAATTAATCGAGGAATTTACCCAACAATCGAGCCAATCTCCGACAATCCTGTGTCTGATTGTCTGTGGCATGGCGGCGGTCATCAGCCTGAACATGGAGTACAAGCAATCTGCGAGTTGATTACCGATTTGATTCCTCGCTTAGGTTTTAATCCTGCCACTGATGTCCAAGTACTTTGCCCGATGACACGGGGAGTAGTCGGGACTCGCAATCTCAATACCGTGTTGCAGCAGTTGATTAATCCACCCAGCCCCAACAAGGTGGAGATTAACAGAAGTGGGAATTTGTTGCGTGAGGGCGATCGCATCATCCAGCTAACCAATGACTACAACCGAGAAGTCTTCAACGGCGACTTAGGAATAATCCAAGCCATTGATACTGTCGAGCAGGAAATTGCTGTTGGGTATGGCGAACGCAATGTAATTTATGATTACGCTGACTTGAATGAAATTGCCCTGGCCTGGAGCGTAACTATTCATAAAAGCCAGGGATCAGAATATCCAGTGGTAGTTCTGCCAATCTATATGCAGCATTATATGATGTTGACCCGGAACCTGTTTTACACTGGTATAACTCGTGCCAAGAAGTTAGCGATCGTGGTTGGAGCAAAAAAAGCGATATCTCTGGCGGTGCGCTCTACTGATGACCAACAGCGCTACACAAGGTTAAAGCAGAGGTTACTTCACCCAGGACTGCATTGGTGATGAATTTTGATTATTAAAAATAGAAAACTTTATTGAGCTATTTGATTTATACTTTTAAATTCCTTGGTTTAAAAAAGTGTTGAGTTTGTATGTCCAGCCTGAGTTCCGACATGGTTCGCATCTATTTGCAGGAAATTGGTCAGTATCCTTTATTAAAGCCAGAGGAAGAAATTGCTTATGGTAGACAGGTACAAGAAATGATTGCCATTGAGCAATCTAAAAATGAACTCACCCAACAGCTAGACCGTGAACCAACTTTGACTCAATTAGCTAATGCTGTCGAAAAAACCGAAGCACAAGTCCGAGCAGCACTACACCTTGGCCAAAAAGCCAAACAAAAAATGGTAACAGCTAACCTGCGATTGGTAGTATCTGTTGCCAAGAAATACCAGAACCGCAATTTGGAATTTCTAGATTTGATCCAAGAAGGAGCGATCGGTTTACAACGGGGTATAGAAAAGTTTGATCCCAACCGAGGTTATAAGCTCTCGACCTACGCCTACTGGTGGATTAGCCAAGCTATAACCAGAGCAATTGCAGAACAATCCCGCACTATTAGATTACCTGTTCACCTGACTGAAATACTTAATAAAATTAAAAAAGTGCAGCGAGAAAGCTTTCAAAAACTCGGCCGCCATGCCACTGCTGAAGAAGTTGCAACACTCTTAAACATAAGCACAGATAAACTTCGAGAATATCTCACCGCTTCTCGCACAGCCATCTCTTTAAATAAACAAGTCGGAGATGAGAAAGAGACAGAATTGGGCGAAATTTTAGCAGACGTTGGCGCTTCACCAGAAAAACTGCTCACCCAAGAACTTCTATCGCAAGACGTGGCTAAATTATTAGAACCACTGACACCAATTCAACGTCAAGTGTTGACTTTAAGCTTTGGTCTGGAGAACGATCAGCATTTTAATCTCGCTCAGATTGGCCAACAGCTAAACCTTAGCCGAGAGCGGATTCGTCAAATCCAAGTCAAAGCTATAAGTATTCTCCGCCATCATCAAAATGATATCCAAGAGTATTTATTTGATTAAGAGGATGTTTTAGTCAGATGACGCACGGATCTTGTAGAACTAAGACGAAAAACTATATTAAAGAAGTAAGTCCTTAACAGTAATCAGTCAATGCCCAGTAAAACAATTGAAGTCCGAGACTACACCGTCAGAGCGCACAAGCGGGAAATTCATACTCGCGTTTTCAACTTCGTATGTAAGCAGTGCGAACAGCCCACACAACGAGAAACCTTTGGTGTCCGACCGCTCTACTGTGAGAAATGCCGTCCTCCTCAACCTCCCAAGCAATCGAAAGTAGTCCCTATAGGCAAGAGGAAACCCAGAGCGATGAACTATAAGAGTGGTAAAGACATAGCTGGATGATTTGTTGTCTCAAGGTTTTGAGTGAGCGCACGAAAGTGAGTGAAGCAGTGCGCTCATTCGCCCAACCTAACTCAAACTTGTAAAAAGTAACTCTACTGTTTAGGAGTCATTCAGGAGTTGCAAACTGTGCAAATAACTCTACCCCTGTCAGGTCATTAGTTTCATTGGCAAAACAGTAATATTTGGGCTTTTCATCAATGAATACCTGGTGATCGAAAACAAGACCTTCAGAATTATCGAATAGTCCAACAGGCATGAAATACTGGTTATTTTGTTTTATTTTATAAAATAGATGGCTCTCACATTTCTTACAGAATCCACGTTCTGCCCACTGTGACGATTGATAAAGCCTAATATTTTCTTCACCAGAGAAGCTAACATCACTTTTATCCCTTGTCCAGTTTTCCGACTTGAATCAATTTCATTCATGGATATTGGATTTAAGTGGGATACAGGCCCAAGGAGAAATAAAGGCAGTTTAAGCGTAAGCTAAAAATAAAAGACTTGGGTGCTATGTCGATTCCAGAAATTTCTGAAGCAATAATACGTCATAACTCCAACGCTTCATCCTACAGTCGTGGTGAAGAATATTACCGCAGGGGTGCGATCGCCGATCTCAAAAAACGCGGTAATCTGATTCAAGCAGAGGTAGAAGGCGGCGAAATTACACCATATCAAGTCAGTATTCGTTTTGATGCAGGTGGAATTACCTCAGCAAGTTGTACCTGTCCTTATGATTATGATGGTTGGTGCAAACATATTGTTGCCACCTTATTAAGCTGTTCGCGTCAATCAGATAGGATTGAAGAACGTCCAACGCTAGAACAGTTATTAAATCACCTCGATCTTCTTCAAACTCAGCGATTACTGCAAGAACTGGTGGAAAATAGACCAGAAATAATTGATGATATTGATGAGTTCGTCAGTTTGATAGACTTACCAAAACCAAAAACAAAACAGCCTTCTACCCGCCAAAGCAAAATTGACACATCACCTTTCCGCTCTCATGTCAAGCGGATTTTGCGGGATGGATTGAAAGAATTAGAGTATGGTTCAGAAGAAGACCCATTTACAGATGATTTGCTGGCTGTAATTGAGAAAGCGCGGGAGTTAGCAGAAAATGGAGATGGCAATAATGCGATCGCAATCCTCGAAACTATTACCGAAACTTATGCCCAAGAATGGGACGAGTTGCTAGATTACGGTGGAGACAGTTATTCCATCGCAGAACCTCTTGATAGCGCGTGGACAGAAGCAATTTTGTGTGCAGAAATGTCTACAGAAGAAATAGTAGATTTGCAGTTGATGTTGTCATCATGGCAAGACGAAATCAGTGCAGACTTTAGTATGAGTTTAGAAGCATTGCGTCAAGGTTGGGATTATGAACCATTGCAACAAATTATGCAAGGAGATGATACCGCAGAATTTTGGGAAAATGAACGACCAAGCTTTGCTGATGATTTAGCATTGATTCGCTTGCAAATTCTTGAACGTCAAAATCGTTACACAGAGTATTTAAATCTAGCTTTAGCAGAGGAAATGACTCTGCAATACCTGACACAATTAGCAGCTTTGGGAAGAGTAGAAGAGGCGATGTCTGCGGCTAAAATCCTGATGGAAAGAGCAGAAGAGGGTTTTGCCCTGGCAAAAATATTGCGGGAAGATGGGTATTTGGTTGAAGCGTTAGAAATATGCCTTGCTGGTATAAATTTAACAGGTAACTGTTTATATGAATTTGCTACTTGGACAAGTGATTTAGCCCAAGGATTAGAAGATAATGCCACTGCCTTAACTGCCAGCATCATTGCTTTTAAAATCAGACCATCGTTTCGAGACTATGGTAAAATTCAAGACTATGCAGGAGAAACTTGGTTGACGCTCAAACAAGATTTACTGCAAACACTACGAGATCAGCAAGATTGGGGAATACGAGAAGCTCAAGTCGATATTTTTCTCCATGAAGGATTAATTGATGATGCAATTAAAACAGTAGAGAGAGATACTTACTATGATTCCAAACTGGTTCATCGAGTCATGGATGCAGCAGTTTCCCATCGTCCAGATTGGGTAATTGATAACGCTCGCAAACGGGCAGAACCAATTATGGAACAAGGAAAAGCTGACCGTTATGACGCTGCGGTTAATTGGCTAAAAAAAGTCAAAGCTGCTTATATTCAACTAGGGCAAAAAGCTGAATGGTCTGCTTATCGCTCAAAATTAGAAGCGGCTCATGGACGCAAACGTAAATTAATGGAATTATTTAAACAACTAAATAAATAATATGATTAATTTGGCAACTGACACCACAAGATTGCAAACAAAACTCGTTGAGAAGAAATACTTCGAGTTACACCCTTCCTTACAAAGGATTATCCAGTTATTTTCGGTAATTTATGCACCGATAGACAAAAATTCATTCATAAGTTGTCTTAGTAAAACGGGCGCTTTGGATGAAAATAATAAACCTTGGAGTACTAAAACCCTCAGTCCCCAAATTGATAAATTGTTAAAAGCAGGCTTGTTAGTGCAAGAAAGCAGGCAAGGTGCGGAATGCCACCCGTTACTTACAGAAATTGCTACTCGTCATGCTATAAAAACTGAACAGTTTGAAATCCAAGTCATAGCAGTTGAAGAAAAGCTACCTATACGTACTCATTGGAACCATGATTCTCGTCGGATATTCCATAGTTTACGCCAGTGTATCAGAGAAATTCGTATAGGTTTTTATCGCCAAGATTCTAATTTTATTAATAAGCAAATTGAAGATTACGAGAAGTATGGTGATAGCGAAGAAAAAATAGTAATACAAAATATCTTTGAGCAGATATGCAATAACCCATTTGATGCAGATTGGTTGAGTACCTTACCACAAGGATTATATGAAAGTAGCATATCTAGCATCCTCCTAAATTCAGCATTAAAATTGTCTGCATCTGAAGATGCGTTTACACTCTTAGAAGAAGAATGTTCTTCAACTGGAAGACATTGCTCAGATTATCTGCACCTGATTTTGACAGAACAAATGTTGCTTCGAGGTTGTACCGAAGAAGCACAAGAAACTCTGGAGCGGATATCACATGAATATCAAGATAACGCCGCCGTTTTTTGGGGTTGGTTAAGTTTTCTACGGGGTGAGAATGAGCAAGCAATTACTTATTATACAGATGCCCTGAAAAAGCTGAAAAAAGCGACAGGCAAACGCCAAATATATTTCGATACAATGGGGGGCTTATTTTTTATCCTCGCACTGTTAAAAGACGGTTCAGTGCAACGCCTCAAAGAAGCAGAAGAGTACACCAGTTTGATGTCTCGTCAATCGGATCATTGGCTCAGGTTTATTTATGACAGACTGAAAACAGTGCTGCAAGTACACCAGGGTGATATTACTCAAAAACAATTTGTACTTAGCGCCCATATCTCTTCAGTAGAAGAAGAAAATAGCTTACAAACATTGTTTTGTTCCCTATGCCTTTACTGGATGGATGCCCAGAGTGCTAAAAAACGCTTACCTAATTTATTAGAACCACTATATCGGCGATCGCTCGCCTCTGGTTATCACTGGTTGGCAATGGAAACCGCAGAACTCCTATCCCGGATTAAACCTAGTAGTAAGTATCAAAAAGAAGCAGAAGCACTGCGAGAAGATAGCGGTATTCATTCCATCATAGACCTAATTCGACCCCAAGAGGCTTGGGAAATGTGCCTCAATGCTTTGGCAAATCTCCAAAAACAACCACAAACATCCCTAAAACCAGAATCCGAACTGCGTTTAGCATGGTTTATTACCTTCTATCCCAGCAGATGTGTATTGCAACCAAAGGAACAGAAAGTTAATGCCAAAGGCGAGTGGAGTAAAGGTCGCCCTATAGCCCTCAAGCGCCTGAGTAGTGGATTATCTGAGTTTGATTACATCACGCCCCAAGATATGCGGGTATGTAGTTGTATTGAAGTATATAGTGAGGGGTATTATGGCAAAGTTGATTATACCTTCGGTGAAAAAGCCATTTTTGCCTTAATTGGACACCCATTGGTTTTTTGGGAAGATACACCTAATATTCGTGTAGAAATCGTCAAGGGAGAACCGGAATTACTAGTTAAAAAAGAGAAACTTGGTTGCCTCACCTTGGAATTTTCTCCCAAATTACTAGAATCACAAAATATTCTGCATATCAAAGAAACCCCAACCCGGATCAAAGTTATTGAAATTACTGCCGAACACAGACGCATTGCGGAGATTATAGGTAAAGATAATAAATTAAATGTACCTGCCTTGGCCGAAAAGCAAGTTTTGGCAGCTATTAATGCCGTCTCTGGCATCGTCACTGTGCATTCTGACATTGGTGGCGGACTTGAAGGTGCAGAAGAAGTACCCGCCCAGACTCTGCCCCATATTCACCTTTTACCTGCCAATACTGGTTTGAAAATCACCCTTTTGTCGCGCCCTTTTGCCCAAGGTGGCCCCTACTTCCGCCCTGGTACAGGTGGTGAAACTGTCATTGCCGAGATTGAGGGTAAACGTCTGCAAACCAGACGAAATCTATCCCAAGAGAAGCAACTTGCCGCCTACGCTGTAGCCGCCTGTCCTACCTTGGCTCAAAGTGAAGAACAAGATGGTGAATGGGTAATAGTTGACCCAGAGGAATGTTTAGAACTACTGCTAGAACTGCAAGCGCTAGGAAATAAAGTAGTCATGGCATGGCCAGAAGGAGAGAAGCTGCGTGTTAGCCATAATGCTGACTTGAAAGACTTTAATTTATCAATTCAACGTCAGCAAGACTGGTTTGCAGCCACAGGGGAGTTGAAATTGAATAATGACCTAGTGCTGGATATGCAGCAACTACTAGAACTACTGGAGAAAACCCCCAGCCGTTTTATCCCCCTTGGTGATGGTCAATTTTTGGCTTTAACTCAAGCTTTTCGGAAACGCCTTGACGAATTGCGGATGTTTTCGGAAAAGCATAATAAAGGTATTCGTTTTCACCCCTTAGCCACATTAGGGTTAGAGGATTTTGTCGATGAGGTAGGTAAGGTAAAAGCAGATAAACACTGGAAGGCACATAGAGAGCGTCTCAAGGAAGTGCAGAACCTCCAGCCAGAACTGCCATCTACGCTTCAGGCAGAACTACGTGACTACCAGATGGAGGGTTTTTGTTGGCTGGCGCGTCTGGCACATTGGGGTGTAGGAGCTTGTTTGGCAGACCAAATGGGACTCGGTAAGACTTTGCAGGCATTGGCGGTCATTCTCAGAAACGCCCATCAGGGGCCAACCCTAATAATTGCGCCGACTTCCGTGTGCATGAATTGGGTGAGTGAAGCGCAAAAGTTTGCCCCAACTCTGAATATTATTCAATTTTCTGGTGCTAACCGCCAAAAATTATTGGATGGGTTACAACCGTTGGATATGTTGGTTTGCAGCTATGGTTTATTACAGCAGGAAGAAGTAGCGCAAATGCTTTCTGGTGTACAGTGGCAAACGATTGTCCTGGATGAAGCCCAGGCGATTAAAAATATGACCACTAAACGTTCTCAGGCAGCCATGAACCTAAAATCTAATTTTAAGTTGCTGACTACTGGGACTCCCATTGAGAATCACCTGGGTGAGTTGTGGAATTTGTTCCGTTTTATTAATCCTGGGTTATTGGGTTCTTTTGAAAGCTTCAATCAACGCTTTGCTACCCCCATTGAAAAATATCAGGATAAACTTGCACGTAATAAACTCAAAAAACTTATTCAACCATTTCTGTTGCGGCGCACAAAAAATCAAGTACTAGAAGAGTTGCCATCTCGTACCGAAATTCTCCTTCATGTGGAATTAAGTCGAGAGGAAAAGGCATTCTATGAAGCGTTGCGCCGTCAGGCCATATCTAAACTTACCGAAAGTGATGCAGAAGCAGGAAAGAAACATTTGCAAGTTTTGGCTGAGATTATGAAACTGCGTCGTGCTTGCTGTAATCCTAGTTTGGTTATGCCTGATACGGAATTATCCAGTTCCAAGTTGCAACTTTTTGGTGAAGTATTGGGTGAACTGCTGGAAAATCGTCATAAAGCGTTAGTGTTTAGTCAGTTTGTTGACCATTTGCACATCATCCGCGATTACCTCGAACAGCAAGGTATTAATTATCAATATTTAGATGGCAGTACTTCAGTAGCAGAGCGCAAAAAACGGGTCGATGCATTTCAAGCTGGTTCAGGGGATGTCTTTCTGATTAGTCTCAAAGCAGGGGGCACAGGACTTAATCTGACTGCGGCTGATTATGTCATCCATACAGACCCTTGGTGGAACCCTGCTGTGGAAGACCAAGCTTCAGACCGCGCCCATCGGATTGGGCAACAACGTCCGGTGACAATTTATCGTCTAGTTGCAAAAGATACTATTGAAGAAAAGATTGTGCAATTGCATCACCAAAAGCGAGATTTAGCAGACAGTCTATTGGAAGGTACTGATATGAGTGGCAAGATATCAACGGAAGCCTTGTTACAGCTGATTAGTGAAGGTTAAGGCATTTACCAAGGCTTTTTTGACAATAATCGCTCATTCAGTAAATTGCTTTTACCTGACTTGAGCGAGCGCAAAACTTGTTGCACCATAATTATACCTGAAAATAAGGTTTTGGCACGGTAATGCCTAACCGCCTAATTCAAATTATAAAGGGATTTAATCATGATACAAGATGATGAAATACTTGACATTGTAGACGAAAGCGATTGCGTTGTTGGACAGAAGAAACGTTCGGAAATATATTGTCAAGGACTATGCAATTTTAGAGTTGTCAATGCTTTTGTTGTTAATTCATTAGGTCAACTGTGGATACCTCGGCGTTCTACACACAAAACTATTTTTCCGCTTTGTCTTGATGTCAGCATGGGGGGTCATGTTGAAACTGGAGAAACCTATGAAGATGCTTTACAACGTGAACTCAAAGAAGAGTTGAACTTAGAGCTAAACATGGTTAATGTTCGACTCTTGGGATATTTAATACCATATCAGTATCAAGTATCTGCTTTTATGAAGGTTTATGAAATCGAATTAGATTTGAACCCAGAGTATAATAAAAATGATTTTATTGAAAGTTTTTGGTTATCCGTTAATGATTTAATAGAATGGTTAAATAGCGGTGAACCTGCAAAAAGTGATTTGCTAAAACTTGTGAAAATATTTTATCAAAACTAAATAAAGTTCTTTATAAGACATTTGAGATATGTTTATTAGGAAGATTAAAATAAATTAGAAAATGCATATTTACGTCAAAAATATGCTGACGACTGGAAAGGATATTTAGCTAACTGTTCAATGCTAATAAACGATTTTTTGAACATGAATACGGGATTATTTCATGTAGAAATTACACCAATGTAGGTCAACAATTCTATTAAAATATTTCCAGAAGAAAATCTAAATTATCATTAGGAGAATACTCTTGTTTTTCTTCTCCAAACTTGAATAAATATATCGTTTTATTGCCAATCAATCTGATTGATGAATCTTCAATTTTTAACATTGTTCCTTCCGGCAATCCTACAACATAAATATCTGGATTTAAAACCAGAAATTCTTCCAGTCTTTGTTCTCTTGTCTCTCCATTGTGATTTGGGATTACTGCATTTGTATAGTGGGGGTTAATTTGAAAAGGAACTAAATTCAATCCTTGAAAACTTATCGGTTCAATTATTGGCATATCATTACTTGTTTTGATGGTAGGACAAGCAACATTAGAACCTGCACTCCATCCGATATAAGGAGTTCCATTACTAACTTTATTTCTGATATCCTCAAGTAGTTTAGTCTGATGTAAGTAATGTATTAAATGAAAAGTGTTTCCGCCTCCAACTACTATAGCTTGAGTACCCAAAACTGGATGGTGAGTGTTTTCAACAGTTTTTGGATTGGCTATCTGTGCAATTAGGTAGCGATTACGCTATTTTATAGATTGACCAAGCACCTGCTCATACAAGTTCAAAACTCCGTTGGCCAGAAAATATTATTCCTCTGTTTCAACCACCTTCAGCCCCTGAACTCAATCCCATTGAAAGGCTTTGGCAACTCCTCAAAAAACCACTCAAAAATCAACTTTTTTCTTCTTTACAAGCTTTACGTGAACGCATCCAAGAAATATTCGACCAACTTACTTTTGAGCAGGTAATTTCTGTCTCTTCTTACAACTTTATTCTAGAAGCTTTATTCTATGCAGCTTCATATTAAATTGGTATAAGTAATAACAATCTTTTTGACATGGTTTATTTCCTGTAGTTATAATTATCTATACTAAAGAATGGTCAAAGGAGGCAAGGGGGCAGGGGGAACAACTGAGACGGAGCTTGTATTTTGCCCCAGTTCAAACTGTATCAATATTGCTCAAATTGACAAATAAAATCCAATATGAGTGATGTAAATTTCTCAGGATACCAGAGTCCCCATTCGTGGAAACCTTCTTCTACAGTAATTAATTTAGAGTCTGGAATAATTGCTGCCATTTCTTGAGCGTTACTTAATGGTGTAGTTAGGTCTTTTTCTGACCATAATAACAAACAGGGAGCTGGGATTTTTGGTAGCAGATGGTTGATATTTTCGTATAAAGAAATTAGCAATCCTTGAATGACATTGACTGTGTTGAACAACAAGTTGTAGGAGAAAACCAAAGGAATATCAACTAATTTCAACCTGCGTCTTGGGAGAAACAGTTGAGCGGTCATTTCGATTGCCCTTCGCGGTATCATCTCTGGTATAGATGGCGTGGGCAGCCCAGTACTATCTACCAAAATTACACTTCTGACTTTTTCTGGAACAAGTGTAGATAAACTAATGGCAATACCTCCGCCGAATGAGTGTCCTACTAGATGAAATTGTTGTAAATCCAAAACTTCCAGAAACGAAAGGAGACATTTGCTATAGCTAAGGTAATCGGGAAGTAGCCCAGAGTAAGTTGATCTCCTAAAACTGGGTAAGTCAGGAGCAATTATAGTATGGTGCTGTGCTAGTAGTTCCAGTACTTCTTGATAAGGCTCAGTAGAGATTCCCCAGCCGTGTAGCAATAGGATAGGGATTGAACTCGACTCCAACCTACTTTGCTGATAAAAAATAGTGCAATCTTGTAAATCGACCCGATGATTAGTTAATTGGGATTTCAAAACCGCAACCTCATTCGCTATGACTTGGTAAATTATTTCTACTGTGATGTAATAGTAGCAATCCCACAGAGTTGAGGAAACTTTCTCAAGGATTATATAGGTATGACTTATACAAAGAAAGGAATTCGCAATTAAGAAATTTAAATTAGTAGCATTTTCATAAATTGCATCTGTTGCCTAATGAAAGAAGAATTGGTATTACTGAATCATGGGGGAATGGCACGAAGACTCGTGTGAAACCTTGTCAGGGTTATCTTGTTGGGGGTAGGGTTGCAGCTTCGTGTGTTTCAGACAATTAAATACGAGTACGTCAAGCAGTTCAAGACATTCCTAATTCCCCACACCCGAACCTGCAACTTTGCACCCTTTCATCTAGGAATACCAGGGATATACGCTTTTCACTCTTACCCAAAGGAATAATTGTATTGTCCATCTCTTCTTTTGAGCGATGGCGCTGTTTCGCCCGCCTTCTTGCGATCGCTAGCCGCAAGCAGAGGCTAAAAATGCTTTTAAAAACCTCAAGGTAAGAAACTTTAGAAGTTAGGTTTTGACTTGGGTTGCCACAATGGAGTGATATCAAGGTTTTTAGCAGCAGATACGGCATTCTAACCTACTTAGTACGGTTTACACCCCTTTAGTTTTTGTAAAGTTATCGTAATATTTATTTATATAAAGTAATATTTGCTTACATAAGCAAAGCCAAATAAAAGAGTAAGTAATAAAAGCGATGAATCAACCGATTGAATTATCTTTAGAACAAGAATTTAGCCTTAGAACATTCTCTGATCAAGTGCAGCAGATGTCTCGTGAACAAGCTCAAGAGTTTTTGCTGATGCTGTATAAGCAGATGATGATAAGGGAAACGACTTACCAGGAATTGCTCAAACATCAGTGGGAAGTTGGTTCAGGTTCAATCTTGGGTTAAAACAAACTTGTTCCCGTCACTTTAAGCGACTCAGAAGATGACGAACAGACAATTGTCTTTTTCATGCAAATCCCTCAAAGCGCCCACGCTTAGAGGGATTTTGGGTATTGGTATTTGGTATTGGGTTTTTTGACTGCTAAGTTAAATTATTTGCTTATCTCTTCTGCTGACTTTAACTCTTCAAAGGTAATACTACCGTCTTTGTCTGAATCATAATTTACTAGCAATTCCTGG
>NZ_JACJQM010000012.1:0-153138 GCF_014696655.1 Nostoc sp. FACHB-888
GTGATGTTTTTTCTGTCAGACGTTCCGCGATTACAACTATCGCTATAAATACCCCAGGCATCAATCTTTTTAGTTATCTCACCCCATTCAGATTAAGAAAACCAATCATTATAACACAAAATCAATTCTGCAAGAGGTCTAATAGAGATGCAGCAGGCACAAAGCAAATACTAGATTTAAGCAACAATTCGGTTCAGGTATCCAAAGTCCCCGAAGGAAGCATAATTATAGGTTTACTAGCAGTATGGAGTTTAGGATTTAGCCTCAAGCAGAAATTCAATCCAAAATCCAAAATCTAAAATTGCTAAGTGTTACTTTACAGGGATAAAGGTAAAAATCGGAGGCGATCGCTATGGTATCAGTCAGCGATGCACAAGCAATTATTTTAAATTTAGTACAACCGTTGGATCACCAGCGTGATACAGAAGTTATCGATTTATTAATAGCCGATAGCCGGATTTTGGCAAAACCTGTCACCAGTCCGCTAGATTTTCCCCATTGGGATAATTCGGCAATGGATGGCTACGCAGTTCGCTACGAAGATGTACAGCATAGTAGCGAAAACCCAGCCGTTTTAGAAATTGTTGAAGATATTCCGGCTGGGTATCAGCCCAAATCCACGATTCAACCAGGGCAAACTGCACGGATTTTTACAGGTGCAGTGATCCCAGGCGGTGCGGATACTGTAGTTATGCAAGAAAAGACACGCCGGGAGGAAAACCGCGTATTTATTCTAGATGCGCCAAAACCGCAAGAATTTGTCAGACACAAAGCATCTTTTTACCAATCTGGAACACAATTACTACCAGCCGGAATTAAGTTAAATGCCCCAGAAATAGCCGTATTGGCGGCAGCACAATGTCCACAAGTAAATGTTTACCGCCGTCCGCGTGTGGCAATTTTTTCCACTGGTGATGAGTTGATGACAGTTGATCAACCCTTGCAACCAGGGCAAATTGTGGATTCTAATCAGTATGCGCTAGCAGCTTTGGTGAGACAAAGTGGCGCAGAACCAATACTTTTAGGCATAGTCAAAGATGATCCAGTTGCCTTAGAGAAAGTCATTGCTCACGCCGTCGCGATCGCTGATATAGTTCTCTCTTCTGGTGGTGTCTCAGTGGGGGATTATGACTATGTTGATAAAATTTTAGAGTCATTAAGAGCAAAAATCCACATTCGATCTGTGGAAATGAGGCCGGGGAAACCCCTTACCGTGGCCACTTTCCCAACTCAAACCTCCCCACTCTACTTTGGTTTACCAGGAAACCCTGCTGCTGTATTGGTGACATTTTGGCGGTTTGTGCTACCAGCAATCAAGAAACTTTCGGGAATTACTGAAGGTTGGGAACCAGTATTTTTGAAAGTGCGATCGCATGATGAATTGCGATCAAATGGCAAGCGCGAAACTTACCTTTGGGGTAAATTGCATTTAATTAATGGAGTATACGAATTTCATCAAGCTGGCGGTAGTCAAAGTTCCGGCAATTTAATTAATTTAGCTCAAACCAATGCTTTAGCTGTTCTCCCGGTAGGTAAAACATTAATTTACCCACAAGAAGAGGTGCAAGTTTTGCAACTTAGTAATGGGTAATAGAGAGTGGAGAATAGGAGGCAGGGGGAGCAGGGGGAGAAGAACAATTTATGATTATTCACCAATGCCCAATGCCCAATCTTAAAATACTTGCTCAAAAGCTTCAATCAAGCTGTTAACTTCCTCAAGTGTGTTATAATGCACCATACTCACCCGGACTATTCCACCTTGAGACGCTAAACCCAGGTAATCAATCAGCCGTTTAGCATAAAAGTCTCCGTAGCGAATTGCAATATAATGTTGGTCAATTTTTGCCGGAATGGTTGAGCTATTTATTCCATCTACTACAAAAGATATAGTTGGCACACGAAATTGACGGTCAGCTTTTGATTGACCAATTACTCGCACATTAGATTTGCTGTTGAGGTAATTTAAGAGGCGATCGCTAATATGTTCTTCATGTATGCTAATTAAATCAAACGCCTGTACCATTTGATTTCTCAAGTCAGGTGCAGTTTGATTGCCGTAGTGCAGTTGTGCTAACTCACTTAAATAATCACATAAACCCAACATCCCATAACTCAATTCAAAATTGACATTCCCTAACTGAAATTTATAAGGTATATCTGTTTGCTCAATAAAATAATGGTTAAGACCAGGTAATCTTAATAAATGTTCTTCTTTGCCATAAAGTAAAGCATGGTGTGGCCCATAGACCTTATAACAACTAAAAGTATAAAAATCAACATCCAAATCTTGGACATCAACTAATCTATGGGGTGCATAAGCTACACCATCCACACAAATCATTGCGTTGCGATCGTGTACAAATGCAGCAATTTCTTTAATAGGATTGATGGTTCCCAAAACATTAGAAGCATGAGTCAAGGCTACTAGTTTTGTACGCTGACTCATCAATGGTTCTAAATCTGCTAAATGAAGTTCCAAGGTATCTGGGCGAATTTGCCACACTTTAACCCTCATTCCTTGTTTTTCAAGAGCCACCCAAGCACCAATATTGGCCTCATGGTCACAATTAGTAACAATAATTTCATCACCAGGTGTAAAGGTTTGACCAAGACAAATAGAAAGAACTTTCAACATCATTGTGGTAGATGGGCCCATAACCACTTCTTTATAAGAATTGGCGTTAATGAAAGTAGCCATTCCCCTAGTTGCTAAAGCCAATCGTTCTCCTGCAAGTTGAGAAACTGCATAAGAAGCTCCCAACTGGACATCAGAAGTCAGGAGAAACTCGCTAATTCTATCTACTACTTTTTTCAGCGTTTGTGATCCGCCAGCATTATCAAAAAAAGTCCATTCACCAGCTAGGGCGGGAAAATATTGGCGAACTTTATCAACATTCAGGAGCATAGTATAAGTTTTTTGGAGAATGTTCTTTATCTTTACCCTAGCCTACCTTTTGGCAAGCCGCCTAGAGAGCATCTAGATTCTCTCTTGATGTTTACAGCTTGTTGTGCCAGTCTTCTGACTCTGTAATAATCTCTCTACAGAGGGTATATTTGGAGACTCAAAGAAGATATTACTAAAATATAGTAGTTCCAGAATAGGTAAAGTATAGAAAAAAATAATTAATCACGGATAAACACGGTTACTCATAGGGACAAGGGATTATCGTGTACCTCATTCAAGTGAGAATCACTATATCTAAGTTCTTGTAAGGATTAATGTCTTGATTCTTCACAATTCTCGCCAGTTTTATTTGATAAGTTTAAGGTAGAGCCAAAGCAACTATTGTTTTGATTCAGGCGGAGATCGTTGAAGCAGGAATCACCCGACTTTGAGTCGTGTGAGGTTCAATGAAAACAAAGGAACGAGCTATGAACATTACGGTTGAATACGACATTGAGGTTATCAAGGAAGAAGCACTTCAACTTGTTAAAAAGAGACTTGTTAACCGTCAGCAGCCAATTTATACCCTCTGTAAATATATTCCTTATCGTAACTGGGTTAATTTTGAACTTGAGTTAGAAAAAAACGAATTTCTGCTTAGAGATAGAATTATCGATCTACTGAATCACGAATCGTGGGAAGATGATTGAGGCTACATCTAAAAGCTGAATCTTATTAACGGCATTCCGATAAAATTAAAATTAAAAATTCATTTTTCAGCATTAAAAACCCTCGAATTGAGTCGGGGGTTATAAACAAGAGATTATTAAAGTTGTAATAAATATTTATAAAAAGGCGTCAGGAAAACCCATTCTTTTTAAAGATGGGATGAGAGACGCACTGACACTGTTGACGGTTGACGTTTAACAGTCAACAGTCAACATTTACGTGTTATTCCATCCCCTTTTAGGGGTGGGATGAGCTTAAGAATAGGTTAGGTGCTTGAAAAGAAAACTATGACTAGTACAGGTCAGCGTAAATAAACATAACACACCCTATCAGCGACTTAGTATTAGGCAGACATCTCTTCTAACTCTATCCATTCGTTGATAGATTGCCATTGCCTTGCGTAAACAGTAGTATTTCTACGTTTTTCTTTTTGGGGCTTGCTAGATAGTTTCCCTATGACAGCTTCGGTGAATGAACTGGATTGGTTCAGATTATAAACAGGCATTTCTTGCCAGCAGTGGCGGCAAAACCAGTAACTCTCTGCACCGCGTATATGCTCTAAAAGTAGATTTGAACAGCAAGGACAGTAATTCATATTTTTCTAAAATCCTGTTAATAAAAGTGTTATTGCAAATCAGGGCAGCCAGTTGACAAGCCCATAGATATTTAAAACCAGGTGTCTATATTTGGACTATAAGGTTTAAATATGAGGAACTTGTGAAGAAAGTTAAAATATTTAATAGTCTCGTATAAATTATATTTTTTATTTAAGTAATATTCTCAAGAAGAGGCAGGGGGAAGGGGGCAGGGAGCGGGAGGATATGCTCCCTGACTCCTACCGTGGAATGAAGAGAGGAACATGGGTTTGAGTTCCCCACTTCTATTAAGTGGTTCTCGTACCCTACGGGAAGCTAGCGCAATAGGTGGGGTTGAATCCCCATCTGAATTATCCCCCTTGCTCCCTGCTCCCCTGCCTCTTTGTCAATATTTACACTCACCAAATTAATTTCAAAGGTTTCAGACTAACAAAACTACCAAAACCATCAATTAAGTTAATGTATTGAGATGGATGGTCTGCTATCTCTAATTTGACAATAGAATGAGTTTAGCGGCTCTAAAATTCTATCTACTTACTGGTTTATTTATTAACTTACATTGTGTCCACATATATTAGGCATTCTAATATTGAAATGGCGAATTTATCAATATAGTTAATCCAAGTTGATTGATAGTTAATTGCACCAAAATAATTCCTGATTTTCAACAGCTTACTTTTTCTGATTCTCACTAGCTTTTACTAGTTCGTTTTGATATCAAAAAGATCATTAAAATCGACTAATTAACTATGCGGTTCAACGATCAACTGATTAACTTACCTAGCTTAAATCATGTTATTAATCGTTCTCCCTTAACGATTAACCCTGAAAGTTTTGTAGTTGAAGCTATTATCTTGATGACTCAGGAAAGATGTAGTAATTATGCACCTACTAGTTTAAATTCGTCATTAGATTTAGGCTCCAGAAGTCAACCATCTAGTTGTGTCTTGGTTTTGGAAGAAGCAAATTTATTAGGCATTTTTACTGAAAAAGATGTACTGAGACTTATAGCTTCTGGAATGGACTTATCCAAGCTGACAATTGCTGAAGTGATGACGCAGCCAGTGGTTACCCTTAAAGAATCAGAAATTGGGGATATTTTCATTGCCTTATCCTTATTGCGTCAGCATCAGACTAATTATTTGCCCGTTTTGGACGATCGCGGACAATTAATAGGAATCATTACCCAGACTAGCTTGCTACAAGCCTTCGACATAGTAAAAATGGTTGGAGTCGTTGAAGGATTGCAGCAATACTTACAAAAACCTAGAGATGAATTCAGGCAGGTTAATCAGTCAATTGAGATAGAGCAAGTCCGCTATCAAACTCAAAATAACTTAAGATTATGGGTTGAGGCACAATCGGCTGAAATCATGCAAGTTAATCAGGAACTTCAGCAAGCCCTCGAAGAACTCCAGGTTGTAGAAGAAGAACTGCGCGAACAAAACGAAGAGTTGGCCGTTGCCCGCGAGCTAGTAGAATTGGAGCGCCAGCGTTACCAGGATTTGTTTGAATTCGCTCCAGATGGTTATTTGGTCACTGATACAACAGGAATTATTCAAGAGGCTAACCGAGCAGCAGCCATTTTGCTGGCTGTACGCCAAAAATATTTGGTAAACAAACCATTAATTTTATTTATTGCTCACCAAGACCGCAAGACTTTTACCATTCGACTAAATAATGAACAGCAGGAACAGCAGTGGGAAGCTTACCTAAAACCACGGGGAGGTACAGCTTTTCCGGCTAGTATTAGAGCCTCTGCCATGTACGATTCAGAGGGTAAACAAGTTGGCTGGCGCTGGTTACTGTGCGATATTAGCGACCGTCAGCAGGCAAAGGAAAGGCTGTGTAAAGCTTACGAGGAGTTGGAACAACGAGTGGCAGAACGGACAGCAGAACTTGTTACGTCCAATGTCCTATTGCAACAAGAAATTAGCGTTAGCGAAGCTGCCCGAAGGGAACGCCAACGCGCAGAACTTGCATTACAACAAAGCGAAAACCTCTATCGCCATCTCGTGGAAAGCCAAATTGACATAATTATTCGCATTGATTTGCAAGGGCAAATTACCTTTACCAATGCGGTAGCTTGTCAAACCTTTGGCCGGAAAGAAGATGAGTTGCGTGGTCAATCATTTTTTCAGTTTCTTCATCCAGATGACTTGCCTGAAGCGATGGAAGATATAACAAATTTAGAATCTTCATCCCATCCTTTGACTAATCATGAGCGACGTGCATTCACAGTCAAAGGTATCCGTTGGTTTCAATGGAATGCGATCGCAATTCATAATGACAAAGGAGAGGTTGTTGAAATCCAAGGGGTAGGCAGAGATATTACCGAAAGGCAAACCGCGCTACAGGAATGCCAACTTGCCGAAGCCGCACTGCGTCAAAGCGAGGAGAAATTTCGCAATTTTGTCGAAAACACCCATGCCATCATTAGTATTATTAGCCCAGATTCATTCCATCCCTTGTACATTAGTCCTGCTTATGAGAATATTTGGGGCCGCTCTTGCCAAAGTCTTTACGACCAGCCAGACTCTTGGCTAGAGGCAATTCATCCAGACGACTGTGATTGCGCTACCAAATCAGTAGAGCAACTACTTAATGCTAAATCTAGTTCAGCAGAATATCGAATTTTGCGACCTGATAACTCGGTGCGCTGGATTTGGAATCGGGGTTTTGCTGTCTATGATGGCCAAGGAGAAGTTGACTACTATGGTTGCATTGCCGAAGATATCACCGAGCGCAAACTGTCCGAAGATTCATTGCGCCAGAGTGAGGAGAAATTTCGCACTATTGCCGAAAATATCCACGCAGCCATCTGGATTGCTGATCCAGATTCATTCCGAACCTTGTACGTTAGTCCTGGTTATGAAAAAATTTGGGGTCGCTCTTGTCGCAATCTATTGGATCACCCTGAGTCCTGGATAGACAGCATTCTTCCAGACGATCGCGACATTACAACCATTGCAGCAAAGCAACAGCTTAATGGTGAATCCGCTTCAATAGAATATCGAATTTTGCGACCTGATGGATCGATGCGCTGGATCTGGGATCGGAGCTTTACTGTCTATGATGACCAAGGAAAAGTTCAGTACTATGGTGGCATCGCCGAAGATATTACCGAACGCAAACTGGCCGAAGAGTCACTGCAAGAAAGTGAAGCGCGATTGAGTTTAGCTACCGAAGCTGTTCAAATAGGGATATGGGATCGGAACCTGATCGCCAATACTGCTGTTTGGTCTGCCAATATGGGGCCACTTTATGGTCTACCTGCCAACACCTTGTGTCCAACCTTTGAAGACTATCTTAATTTAGTCCATCCAGAAGACCGTGAATCTGTAGCTGCGAGTATAGATTGGATGATTAAGGAAGGAAAAGGATCTATAGAATATCGGATTGTCTGGCCCGACGGTAGCCTACACTGGTTAAACTGCAAAGGTCAGGTTTACTATAACGAAATCGGTCAGCCGATTCGGATAATTGGCACAAATAGGGATGTCACTGAGAGCAAACTGGCAAAACAAAAAATCTCTGAACAAGCCGCTCTACTTGATATTGCCACCGATGCCATATTAGTTCGAGATTTCCAGTCTCAACTCTTATTCTGGAATAAAGGCGCAGAGCGGATGTACGGTTGGCTTTCTACAGAAGTTATGGGAAAAGACCTCCAGGAGATTTTGTACTCAGCAGAAACTCAGCAGCAACTAGAAGTACCGTTAAAAAGGGTAGTTGAGAGTGGCTCGTGGCAAGGCGAGTTATCTCAAGTTACCAAATCCGGTAAGGAAATTGTTGTAGAAAGTCGCTGGACATTGATGCGTGATGCTGAAGGAGAACCTAAATCTATCCTTACTGTTGACACTGACATCACCGAAAAGAAACAACTTGAAGAACAGTTTTTTCGCACCCAGCGATTAGAAAGCCTTGGTACTCTTGCAGGTGGTATTGCCCACGACTTGAACAATATATTGACACCAATTTTGGCCGCAGTTCAATTGCTACAGGGAACATTTTTCCAAGACGACCAAGAGCGTTTTGAGCAAATGTTGTCACTTGTAGAAACCAACGCCAAACGTGGAGCAGCTTTAGTGAAGCGAATCTTGTCCTTTGCGCAAGGATTTAAAGGAGAGCGGACAATTATCCAAATTGAGTACCTGATTTCAGAAATTATCCAAATTGCTAAACAGACATTTCCCAAATCTATTAAATTTTCTACGGTTATTCCAGAACACATTTGGGCTATCACTGGAGACACCACACAACTGCATCAAGTGTTGATGAATCTGGTAGTAAATGCCCGCGATGCTTTACCAGATGGCGGCAATATCGAAATTTCTGTGGAAAATAAGTTTATTGATGAAGCTTATACCAGAATGAATCTCGATGCTAAAGTTGGGTCTTATATTGTGATTACCGTTGCAGATAACGGAATTGGCATACCACCAGACGTATTAAATAGAATTTTTGAGCCATTTTTTACTACAAAAGATGTTAATACAGGTACGGGGCTTGGCCTTTCAACAGTGCTTGGCATTATTAGAAGCCATGATGGTTTTATCAAAGTGTCTAACAATGTTAGTAGTGGCAGCAAATTTGACTTATTTTTACCAGCAGTGGCAGCAACCCAAGGCTTCAGCATAGAAGAGATGGATTTGCTACCAGGACAGGGAGAATTGATTTTGATTGTAGATGATGAAGCCCAAATTCGAGAGATTGCCACAATTATCCTGGAAAACCACAACTATAAGATACTAACTGCCAGTAATGGCATAGAGGCGATCGCACTTTATGCCCAACACAAGCATCAAATCAATGCCGTATTGATGGATATAATGATGCCGGACATGGACGGAATCACCACTATTCGCACCTTGCAAAAAATAAACAAGCAGGTTCAAATTATTGCCTGTAGCGGACTGAATTTAATGCAAGTCTTTGCTCAAGCTGCTGATGCTAATGTGCAAGCAGTTTTATTAAAACCCTATACGGCCAAAGAATTATTGAAAAGTTTACACCACCTATTCAGAAGCTAGTACCGCAAGGCGGAAGTCAAAAGTCAAAAGTATTATGGAATAAGCTCTTTAGGGATTTTCAATGGTTGTTCTATTTACGCAACCGTGACATATTAGTGGGACTTAGACAAAAAGTAGCCAGAAAAAACCATCAAACGTACATACAGAAAGACTTTGACACCGTTTTGACTAGTTTGTTGATATATAGGAATCATATTTGATTTCTGAAAAAAGCTACGAGATAATACGGAGAAATATATCTGTCTAACAGCGAACCATGATAAACCAGCATCTACAAGGCGCGATCCCTGCGGTGTTCTCGTTGCCATCGCAGAACTACAAGAATTTATAGATGATCGCCCAGATGCGCGTGAGGTGAGGAAAGCATTGGCAGTAAAACTGGTTTATCAAGGCTACAAGTATGAGGAAATTCAAACAATTTTAGATGTGTCACGCTTTGCTCCGAATTGCCCGTCACAAAATCCCATTGAGGATATTTAGTTACAAGCTAAAACCTGGGTGCGACGTTTTTGTGCTTTGATTCCTTCATTCTCTCATCTCAAATGGATGTTTCAGTGCTTTATCCAACACACTACCTTTGATTTTTCCACTCTTCAAATGTACGGAGCTTTTTCAGAAATCAAATATTAGTCCTATATCAATACGTTTGGGTTGAAGGTAAATTTTAAAGCCTATTAAGAACCTTGCAAAAGCTCATTGATTGAACTTATACTCTGTTTAATCTGTTCTATCAGAGGAGTTCTTAATAAGTTAAGAGTTTCGTCTGAAAGGTTGAGTAATCCCAAAGCATATAACAAGCTCGAGATCCCAATAAATAGAGCCAAAAATCTACCAAAACAACCGGGATTAATTTCAATAAAACCTAATTTAGATTGCCCAATGACAGCAATGGTTATAAAAACAATCCCTGCTATTATAAATGCGTTACTCGAAGTTAAATCTGTCATTTAATTATATTAAGATACCTCTGTAGTTTTATTGTAACTATTATTAATTCAAATTAAAAGTGCGGAGAATCATGCAGTTAATCAAGCGCTACCATCACTGGGTGCGCCGTTGTAATTGTCATGTCAGTTATTTTAATACCATCCGAAATATTCCCGTGCATATTATATAAACCAAAGGCATTAGCTGGAAAACTACCGACTGGTACTGAGCATTTTGGACATTGCACCAAGTACGATACTTACCTCTTCCTTGCTCCACGAACCTTTGCGCCCCTACCCTACGGAGGCGTTTGCGTAGCGTCTCGTAGAAAAGCGCCTATGCATTAAAAAAACTACCCCTCTCCGCCACCGGAAAGGGGTTAATCACTGCTGAAACTCAGCACTTAGCAGTTTAATAAGCGTCTTGCAACTCGTAGAAATCAGGCGAAATGTAATCCTTCCGCAAAGGCCAACCTACCCAATCTTCCGGCATCAAAAGCCGTTTGAGATTTGGGTGTCCTTCGTAGATAATGCCGAACATATCGTAAGACTCGCGCTCTTGCCAATCTGCTGTCTTCCAAATCCAGTACAGAGAAGGGACTACGGGGTTTTCCCGTGGTAAGAACACCTTAACTCGCACTTCTTCGGGGCGATCGCTATTATCACCCACTTTAATCAAGTGATACACACTCACCAATTCCTGTCCTGGCCCAAGGTCAACGCCACCTTGAAACTGGAGATAATTAAACCCGTAAGCATAAAGGGCTGTAGCGGTAGGAAGCAAGAAATCTGCCGCCACCTTAATTATCTCTACACCATTCTTATCCGGTGCTAGAAACTCATGGTCAAAGCCATTTTCCGTCAACCACTGGGAAATTTTACCCGCTTGTACCAATGACTCTTCTTTCTCTGCTGGTACTGGTTTAGATTCTTCTTCAGCCACGGGTTTGTTCCTCCTTTTGCGCCTTTTCTGTCAGCAGTGCAGGTGGTATCGGCATACCGATCGCTTCTGCCAATTCCTTCGGTGGTGCAGAGCGAGTTGCTGATTGCAAATACTTACCAGTTAAGATTTCCTCTACTGGCTTCAGGTTATGAGTCGTGCTGTAGTAGCGGTGGGTTTGCTTAATTTTATCCCGCTCTTGCATCGATTCATTAGAGATTTTCTTCCGCAGCTTGATGATTGCGTCGATAATTGCTTCTGGACGGGGAGGACAACCAGGCAAATACACATCTACAGGAATCAGTTTATCGACTCCGCGCACTGCCGTGGTGGAATCAGCGCTGAACATACCGCCAGTAATTGTGCAAGCACCCATCGCAATTACATACTTTGGCTCTGGCATTTGTTCATAAAGACGCACCAGTTGGGGGGCCATCTTCATATTAATAGTCCCTGCCGTAATAATTAAATCGGCTTGGCGGGGGCTAGAACGGGGAATTAGTCCAAAACGGTCAAAGTCAAATCGGGAACCAATTAAAGCTGCAAACTCAATAAAGCAGCAAGCAGTACCAAATAGCAACGGCCAAAGACTAGAAAGCCGCGCCCAGTCGTAGAGATCATCAACCGTCGTCAGAATGACGTTTTCTGAAAGGTCTTGAGTAATTGTAGTCCGCTCAATGGGGTTGATGATTCGTTCTTTGCCCTGGGTTGTTAAGTTAGAATTCAAGACCATTCCAAAGCTCCTTTACGCCACGCGTAAACTAAAGCGACTACAAGAATTGCAATAAAGACTAGCGCTTCAATAAATGCTAATAGCCCCAAACGGTGGAAAGCTACCGCCCAAGGATACAAGAAAACAGTCTCCACATCAAAGACGACGAAGACCAAAGCAAACATGTAGTAGCGAATGTTGAACTGAATCCAGGCTCCCCCGATGGGTTCCATGCCAGATTCGTAGGTGGTGCGCCGTTCTGGGCTGTAACCACTGGGTCGTAGGAGCTTGGAAGCTGAGAGCGCTAAGGCAGGAACTAGGCTACAGACTATGAAGAAGCCTAGAAGGTACTCGTAACCGCTGAGGACAAACACAATGAGTATCTACCGTTTATGGAGTATTTTAAGTTGGGAGTGGGGAGTTGGGAGTGGGGAAAGGGGAGATGAGGGAGCAGGGGGAGCAGGGGGAGAATAACTATTGATTTTTAACTAATGCCCAATGCCCAATGCCCCATACCCAATACCCAATACCCAATACCCAATCCCTTGAATTACGTTACTTTCTTTTACATTATATCTGTTTGGTTTTTCTGAAATCTGGGAAACAGATACACTTCAAGTATTTAATTAGCTTTTGATAGTGATAGAAAAGCCTAACAATTATGTCATAATTTGTAACGTATATTTCAGATTTCTCCTCTGCGAGGCCCTAGCCATGAGCGAACCAGCTGTTGAGACTACGGTGTTAGACCGCTACGAGTGTCGCGCCTGCGGTTATGTTTACGAACCTGAAAAGGGAGACGACAAGGATGATATTCCTTCAGGGACATCCTTTGCAGAACTGCCCGTAAATTGGCGCTGTCCAGTTTGTAGTGCTAAAAAAACCGCTTTTGCCAACATTGGCCCCGCGGGTACTGCATCCGGCTTCAAAGAAAATCTCGGTTACGGTTTGGGTGTCAACAACCTAACGCCAACCCAAAAGAATATCCTAATTTTCGGTGCTTTGGCTCTTGGATTCTTGTTTTTTATCAGTCTCTACGGCTTACAATGACAGCCGTTATCTCAAAAACAGGGAGTAGTGAGTAGGGAAAGAGATTTTCATTATTGGTTGTGCGACTATAAATCACACAATTATGCTGTTTTACCTATTCTCAAGAGCCTTTAATTAAGCTAAAAATGCTCACTTTTGTTTACATTGATTAGCAGTGTATTCTCTGATAAAATATCAGAGATTCAGGTGAGAATGCGTAACGTCAAGCAACCTCTATACTGATAAGTTGCCTCTGAAGTGTTACAGCAAGTAATCGCAAATATGTTGCTTCTCAAAGCAAGAACCACGCTAGAAGCAAACAAGTAAGAGTGCATAGAACTTGTTTTTATGCATCGATTGATACACTTTGGTTGAGATTGAGCTGCTCAACTTATGTATTTGTTAGCAAATGTTAGCAAAAAAGTATCAGTAAACCTTTTAGAGAACAGCTACAGAAATTTAGAAACAAGTTAAGAAATACTAATGCATTCAATTGTGAAAGGTTGGCAACGAATAGCTGCCTTGTTGATAGTAGTCCTTATGTGCATAGGTTGTAGCAGAGTTCCTTCTGTTAGCTACAACCCTTGGAAAGTCATTTCTGTGCCAACAGACTCAAATCTCCTGGATATTGCTTTTACTAATAACCCTGAGCATGGCTACTTAGTAGGTAGCAATGCCACCCTATTGGAAACCAATGACGGTGGTAATACCTGGAAGCCAATAACACTGCAACTGGAGGAGCAAAAGTATCGCTTTGACTCGGTAAGTTTTGCAGGAAAAGAAGGCTGGATTGCCGGAGAGCCTGGACTGTTGCTGCACACTACCGATGAAGGTGCTTCTTGGTCGCGTATTCCCCTAAGTGAAAAGCTACCAGGTAGCCCGATCGCAGTTAAGGCACTAGCAAACAGCACAGCTGAGATGGCTACTGATGTAGGAGCCATATATAAAACCACAGACGGCGGCAAAAACTGGAAAGCCCAGGTAGAATCAGCAGTCGGTGTAGTGCGTAACTTAGAACGTTCTCCTGATGGCAAATATGTTGCCGTTTCCGCCAAGGGTAGTTTCTACTCGACTTGGGAACCGGGACAAGATGCTTGGGTACCCCATAACCGCAATAGTTCTCGGCGCGTAGAAAACATGGGTTTTGCTGAGAATGGGCAATTATGGTTACTAGCTAGGGGAGGTCAAATTCAGTTTAGTGACCCAACTAAACCTGAAGAATGGCAAGAGGCAAAATATCCAGAGTTATCCACCAGTTGGGGTTTACTGGATTTGGCATATCGCACACCCGATGAAATTTGGATAGGTGGCGGTAGTGGCAATTTGCTACGGAGTGGCGACGGTGGCAAAACCTGGGAAAAAGACCGTGAGGTAGAAGAAGTTGCTGCTAATTTGTATAAGATTGTCTTCTTAGAGCCAGAGCGGGGATTTATAATTGGCGATCGCGGCGTATTGCTCAAATATCTACCAAACCCTGAAACAACTTCTCCAGAAGCCGCTTAGTGAGTAAGAGGTAGAGGGAGTAGAGAGTCGGGAGTAGGGGAGATGAGGAAGAAATAAGCAATTCCGAATGCCCCATGCCCAATGCCTAACGTACAATTTCTGAGAAGAACTTTGCAACTTGTAACTCTTTCTTAACTTTGTAGGATAATAAACTCAATAACACTCTATGTATAAGGTAGGGATCTAAATGTCAGGTACCACTGGAGAACGTCCGTTTTCGGACATTATTACTAGCGTTCGTTACTGGGTAATTCACAGCATCACCATTCCGGCATTATTTATTGCTGGTTGGCTATTTGTCAGCACTGGACTGGCTTATGATGCTTTTGGCACACCCCGCCCCAACGAGTATTTCACACCAGCGCGGCAGGAAGTGCCGATTGTGAAGAACCGTTTTGAAGCTAAAAAACAAGTTGAAGAATTTATTGGAAAGTAGTTTGAGATCATGACTAGCGGAAACAACATCAATCAACCAGTTACCTATCCAATTTTTACCGTTAGATGGCTGGCAGTACACACATTAGGTGTACCAACTGTATTCTTTTTAGGCGCGATCGCCGCAATGCAATTTATTCAACGTTAGGAGCAATTATGGTAGAAAGATCGCCCAATCCCAATAATCAACCGGTTGAACTAAACCGGACTTCGCTATACCTAGGGCTACTACTAGTTTTCGTTCTGGGGATTCTGTTTTCCAGTTACTTCTTCAACTAAGTAGAAGTCCTGTTGTTAATTTTTGTTTATTGAACCTGTGTTGATTAGTTGTTAAGGGAGGAGAGAAGCTGTGTCTGGAAGTGGGAGAATTCCCCTGTGGGTCGTCGCTACGATCGCAGGTTTAGGTATAATTACAGTCTTGGGCATTTTCTTTTATGGTGCCTACGCCGGACTCGGTTCTTCGATTTAACATAAGTTAGTTTGAACCGAATACTATAAGTTAGAATTTTCTAGCATTTGTTGAGAAATCAACCTTAAAAAAACCGCCTGTCTCTATGAGATAGGCGGTATTAATTTTGGTCAATAGTCATTTGTTCTACCCTGCGGGTACTCCGTTGGAGAACTCGAAGAGTAGCCGCTGGTGCGTCTATGTCATTTGCAAATAAATAACTGATGACTAATGACCATGACTATATCAACCAATATCGTCTCTTTCAATGTATAAAAAGAAAAACGCGAAGGTCACGGCTGGGAAAACCAAACCAACGAGCGGAACTAAGATAGAAGGGATAAAGGAAGCTGCCATAGTAAAGGTTCCTGCTAAATAACACTACAATTCAAAATGAGCTTACTGCAAATTCTGCCAGATTTTTGAAATTCTTTCATATTTTTAACACAGGCAATATCGGGAGTCGGGAGCAGGGAGCAGGGGGAAAATTCCTTTCCTCTGTATATTTCCTTATGCCCAATTCCCAATTCCCAATTCCCTGATTTACATACCGAGGAGTTCATCTAGTTGCAAGCTTGGCAAGTCTGGAGGAACCACAGTCCTTACTATTGTGACTTTGTGACTCTCCTGTTGGGTTGTCAAATCAAGTGCGATCGCTTCCAAGCGAATTTCCAAACAGCCAAAGGGAATGTTTAATTGGGTCATCACTTCCAATCCTCCCAAAGCGTTAGGTAGCAAATTTGTCAGTAAATGGGGCCCCTCTAGTAACCAACGAGTTTGATAATCTTCAACCCATAACTTGACAACAACTTGGGGAGGTACTTCAGGCAGTACTACGCGCACTATGATGAACTTGCCGGCAATTAGTTCGCCTTCTGGTAGATACAGTTGTGGAATTGGCAAAGGCTCAATAGCTGCCGTAGTTATAAATGGTGAAGAGGATGAACCTAACAGTAATTGCTTCTCTTCTTCAAGAGAGTAATTCTTCGCCCTATCGGCTTCCAATTCATATGTATCATCTACAACGATTTCTTGCGCCAACCAAGCTGACGCTATATTCATTTTTATCAGAGGAGGGGGGGGCGGTATTTGTGTAACCACCATTGAGAGTGTTGGTTCGGATACTTTTTCTACTTCCGTATCTTCCCCTATTTCTAGATCAGCTTCCTTTGCTGTGTCTGCATCTTCCGCAAAATTATCAAGAGCAAAAACTGACTCTTGAACTTCTTCCCATGTCTCTGTATCAGCATCGACGCTTAACGGCATTACATCAACAATGGGAGTTTCAGCACTAAGAGAAAGTTGAGTCTCCTGGGCTTGAACATAGCTATTGTAATCTTGACGTTGCAGATCATTGATCGATTCAGGCAAAGAGTATCCTTGGCTCTGCATCCACTTCCTGAGCAAGGGAGATGAGTAAAGATTACCTGTTGCAATTAATTGTTCATTTAGCTGGGTTTCTACCTCAGCAACAGATTCTTCCTGGAATTGTGCATTTAGCTGGGCTTCTACCTCAGCAACAGATTCTTCCTGGAATTGTGCATTTGGCTGGGTTTCTACCTCAGCAACAGATGCTTCCTGGAATTGTGCATTTAGCTGGGCTTCTACCTCAGCAACAGATGCTTCCTGGAATTGTACATTTAGCTGGGCTTCTAGTTCAAGTGTATTTTCATCTTCAGCTACAGTTGTGTCCAACTGTGGGAAGTTTTCAGCCGCTTGAACTTTCAATGCATCTGAAGGGACATTGTTTTTTACTTCTTCTTGTGTGTTACTTGGCAAAGCTTGTAGCCGTCTCAAGTATGGAAAAGTAGTCTCCAGTATTGGCATTCGACGTTGCTTAATGACCAACTGCTCCAAGTTGATGGCAGCTATAGTAGTAGCATCCTTTTCCAGAAATTCCTCCTCTGTAGGGGGTTCTGCACCAACATCTGTGAGAGTGTTGCCATTGGTTTGAATAGGGGGCAGTTTCGGCAATTGAGGCGAAGTGCCTGAATTCGTTAAGTTAGATGTCCGCAGGGTGGCTTCTCGCAGAACTTGTAAGTTAATTTGCGGTGGTAGGGGTGTATTTGGTGATGGATTGAGTATTTGAGACTGGTATGTTTTTGGAATCTTGACCAGATTGAATAATTTCAAATCGATCTTCACAGCCGTCTCTGGCTCCGTGAAAGCAACAGACGAGTTCGATGGTGCTATGGAATCATTTAAAGATGTGCTAGGTTTTGCTGCGGCTGTGATTGCCAGTAATTCTGTTATATCTGCTGTAATCGTGAAAGACTGGCTGGCTAACCGGATGACTTCACCAACATCGGCGAATCGACCATACAAAGTGATATCTGCTAAAATTAACTTGGATTCACAGTCATCAGGAATATCAATTGAGGTATTGATGGTGAAGGGCAATTCCTGATCTGGTAAGGGTTGCCGTACCTGGGTTAAGATTTTTGATTCTACAGGCGATCGCAGTTCAATTCCTAGTTCAAGGGCCTGCAGGCTTTTGGAGAATAATGTTTCAGCCTGATCTTGAGTTGTCTTTTCTTTGAGTTCTATGTGCCCATCAATTGTAAGAGGTTGTCCCCAACGAGCAATGTAACTATCTTGACCTAAAGTTAGCAGTAATGGAGACGGTGGTTGTGTTGCTGGAGAATCTGTAACCTTTTCATCATTGAGCAAGGCTTCAGAATCGGGTAAAGCTAAATCTATTAAATTTTGTAAAATCTGCTCTGCCGTATCACCTTTAACCCATACAGGGCTAACAGGCTCATCGATTTCTTCCTCTGCTTCATCTGGCAGAACAGTGGTAGCGGGGTGATTGTCTGTAGTAATTACCAATTCTGTAGCGCTGGCTTTATCGAAGGTAATTGCGGGTTCAACTGGGGCACTATCCAAGTTCCCTTCATCTGGGACAACAATGGTAGCGGGGTTGGTGTCTGTAGTAATTACCAATTTTGTAGCGCTGGCTTTATCGAAGGTAATTACGGGTTCAACTGGGGCACTATCCAAGTTCCCTTCATCTGGGACAACAATGATAGCGGGGTTGCTGTTTGTAGTAATTACCAATTTTGTAGCGCTGGCTTTATCGGAGGTAATTGCGGGTTCAACTGGGGCACTATCCAAGTTTTCAGAAACAGTATCTAGGTGATCAGGCGAATTTGATTCTACCTTTTCCTCTGCTTTCTGGCACAATACTTGAACTTGGACACTGTATTCCCAAGATTTACCGAGTAAATCTGACATCAAATCGCCAGTACAACGCAACTCCCAAACTCCCGGCTCGAAGTAGGTAAAGGGAATTACCGCCATTAAACCTTCTGAATTAGTACGACGCGATCGCTTGAAAATTCGTCGCTTTGGTTGAACTTCCTGGGTTGAAGAGTGAATTACCCGCACTTCCACGTGTGTATTACGAAGGTTTGAACGAGCCAAAACTCTATACTGCCCTTCCAAAATTTCAAAATTTGGCGATTCTAGGATATGCCACGAGCGAGCGCCTTGTTTCTGTATCAGAAATTGCCAGTGTTCCATTGTGAGTGATGCCCAGACCGACGAGCCGCCCAGTTATATTGTGTAATTACCTTGCTTGCAAGTTTACCCCAGTATTTTATAAATGCATCCCTTAAATGGCTATCTAGTTAACTAAGTTTTACTTACCTCACTTCTGGCACTTTAACTAGTTGCGTCAAGGGAATTCCAATGGATTGCTGTGTTCCTTGTGCGTAAAGGTTTTGTTGTTTCCTGAATATTAATTTTGACACTCTCCAGTGCTAATTTAACAGGCAGGGTATGCTCAACTGATTGCAAATATTTTTGTATTATTTTTTACTGAAATGTCCATTTGCAATAGACACAACATACAATATATTAAGATTCACTTGACAATTTAATAAAAATTGTCATTGCCCACATTTTGCTACAAAGAGGTAGATGTGGCTCTTAAGTGTCCCCTGCGATCGCCTACGACGGGCGCAAAGCGCTATTGCAAATCACAACACTTAACCGCACAACGCGCATCCAACCTACCTGAAGCGTTTGAACCGCTACAAAGCGTATCCTCACCTGAGTGAAATGTGGGTAACAATGAGGATTTACAGGAGGGATTCGATGCTAGTCATTTTAATGGACGAGCAAATCCTTGCCCCTGAGCAAGTTTGCCAGTCTTGTTTACTCGCTGACAGGAGCGGTCAACCCCGTTGGCGTGCAGGTCAACTGCGTTGTGGTCAAGCCATTCACAAACTTGCTCAACAGCAGCCAGACCAGTATGAGTGTGTGATGGGTTTTCGCATCGCCCATATAGAATAGTTGAATTTGCCAGCAAGACCAAGTAACTGCGTTATCCTAAGCTCAAGTAACTATAGAAATTTAACCACAGGAGAACGCATAATGTCTTGGCGTGGGTCTACAACCGTTTCAGATCGAATTTTTGCTTCCTTGCCTTATTTGCTACCCTTAGTTGATGGTTTAGTCTTTGGCAGCTTTTTGTTAAATCAGTTTCCAGCACTACGAGTTCTGCTTGTACCACTGCAACCAGTGCTAATAATTTACGGTAGTTTAGGACAATTTGGACAAATAATTGTGTTCTTTGCCTTGTTTCTATTAGTGGTGAGAAACGAAAAAATCAGTCACTTCATTCGTTTCAACACAATGCAGGCGATTCTTTTGGACATAGTTATATTTTTGTGTTCCATACTGGTGGAAGTTTTAGGTCAGGTTCCTGGTACTGGCTTTGCAATAGAAACAGTAGCTAACACCATCTTTTTAGGCATAGTGGCAGCAGTTGCATATTCAGTCATCCAGTCAGTAAGCGGGCGTTATGCGGAAATTCCGGCGATTTCCGATGCAGTATATATGCAAGTGCGTTAGAAGTTAACGGGTCGCTACGGTGTTTTCCAGGCGACCAATACCTTCAATTTCGACGCGGACGCGATCGCCTGGATGCAATGGACTCACGCCCTCAGGCGTACCTGTAAGCACCAAATCACCGGGTAGTAGTGTCATAATCTGACTGATATAGGAAACTAGAACATCGGGGGAAAACACCATCTGATTTATACAGGCAGATTGGACTGGATTGGCGTCGTCATTCACAAAAGTCTGCAATCTCGCTCCTGGATTTAATTCGCGCACGATCCAAGGCCCCAAGGGACAGAAAGTATCAAAACCTTTAGCTCGCGTCCATTGACCATCCCGTTTTTGTAAATCTCGCGCTGTTACGTCATTGGCGATGGTGTAGCCCCAAATCTTGCTTTGGGCTACCTCTGGTGTACATTCAAAGGCGTAATCGCCAATCACTAACGCTAACTCTCCTTCGTAGTCAACTCTTTGTGACTGTGGAGGATACTTAATTTCCCTCTCAGATGGAATGATAGACGTAGGTGGCTTGAGAAAAATTAGTGGCTCAGAAGGTACTGAAGTTCCCATTTCGGCTGCATGGTCTGCATAATTCTTACCCACCGCCACAATTTTTGAAGGAGCGCAGGGAGCCAGAATTTGGTAATTTTCTGGTGTCAAAATTAAATCAGTGGGTTGTCCTTGTAACCAGGGCGGGGCATCTAGCACCTGCACATTGAGGGATAGTTGTAGTGTCCCATAATAAATTTGTCCTTCTTGATTTTGAATTCGCACATAGCGCTGCGCCATAACCTTGATGAATATCCTTTTATCTGCTTTTTTGTTGCTGTGAGCAAGTAGCAATCCTTTAGTTAGCTTTTTAGCGAACCGATTAACTCTTGAGCCTGAAAGCGATAGCTATAGATGCCCTTAAGGAAAAACACCCCTTGGTCAAGCTAATAGCTTAAGCAATCTTGCTAAAGAAATATCGGGGTTGCCTCCCGACTTAGTTTTCGTTAGGGACATCCAAAAAATCCAAATTTTGGCGATTTGGCTAATGATTCAAATTGAAAACTGGTAAGATTATAGTTCCTTGTTGCTTCAGATGTTGATTAATACTGGCATTTTGAACTAAAACAGGTATAAATTAATATCAGCAGCCATTTTTGTCCATAAGGAGACTGAAAAATATGACTACAAGTTACGAAACAATGTACATTCTGCGCCCTGACCTGGGAGACGAACAGGTAGAGCAAGCAATTACAAAATACCAGAATTTGCTTCGCGACCAAGGCGCTGAGGATATGCAAATTCAAAATCGTGGTAAGCGTCGTCTTGCTTATGAAATCAAAAAACACCGCGATGGCATCTATATCCAGTTAAATTACACTGCGCCTGCAACTGCGATCGCACCCTTTGAACGCGCCATGCGCTTGAGTGAAGAAGTGATTCGCTATTTGACAGTTAAGCAGGAAGCCGGAGAGGAAAAACCCCCTAAAGAAGAAAAGGAAAAACCCACTAAAGTGGCAGCAACGGTCTAGGAAATAGGGAGTAGGGAAAACAAGGCGGAAATACCAATCCCCATTCCCAATTCCCACTCCCCATTCAATAAAATTTTGTTTTTTCTTTTTTCGTGACTTGCTTGGGAATGCTAAATTAACAAATACTTGCCAAAGGTAGTACTCCCGCAGTTATACCTAAGAGTGGACAAGATTCTGAATGGGAGCTGTAAGCTACTGTGAGCCAATCTGATACACCCAATATTGAAGTTCTCTCGACGGAAGTATCGCAGTTACGACAAGAACTGCAACTTCGTGACCAATTAGTACAACAACTATCTCAAGAACTCTTCCGGCTGGTAAAGGGTAATACTAGTTTTATGCCCCAGCAGCCGGATCTTGAGCGTGATATGAGCCAGTTACAGGCTTTGCAAGAACAACTCCAAGCTGTGGAGCAGCAGGTGGCGTTCTACCAAGAGCAAATTACAACTCGTGACTCCGAAATTTACCAATTGCGACAGTCAGTCCAAGAACTCACCGATCGCACTCGGATGTTGGAGCAAGTAGTACAAGAGTTGCCTCAAATTTACCGTCGGAAGTTTGAGGAGCGGATGACACCAGTGAGAGAAAAGGTAGCAATGCTACAACGGGAAAATCGCCAACTACAAGCAGAACTGCAAAGTGTGAGTTACCGTTTAGCACTCAAAACTCGCAATGCTAGTCACAGTGGCATTGATTTACCCAATTTCCCCCGCCCAACATCCGAAGAAACTAACATTTCAACTCCTCAGAATGCCTAAAGTTACCATTCTGGTGGAATAGAAGAGGTAATAAATTGGTACAGGAAATAAAGTGTCTTGGAGACATCCAGCTAGTACACCAAGGCAAAAATAATAACTATGGAGTTATAAATAACGCAAAGGCTGATATTATAACCATTCTTTGCTTTACTGATTTAGGTACATGGTTTCCAATAAGCATATTTACTGGTGTGCTATTGAGATTACCTACCTCAAAGCGATGAATTTTCCTTGACATTCTTCTCTAAACAAAGAAAATCAGCCTGCTAGCACCAGACTGTTATCTTTGAGAATATGGAAGAATACAAATATTGCTTGACTCCACCATCCTTCTATAGGTAGATTTATTACTCAGCCTGCTAGCACCAAACTGTTATCTTCGACGGGGGTAAAAATGTCTTCATAAGTAGGGAAAATCTCAAACACTGAATCTAGTTGAGTAAGTTCCAAAATTAACCGTACAGGAGCTTGCACGTTGCATAGAACTAAGCGACAACCACTCTGGCGTGCAGCTTTCAACCCTTTTACTAAAGGCACTAACCCAGAACTGTCCATGAAATTAACTTCTGCTAAGTCGATAACCCAGAGTTGATCAGCTTGAGGTACTACTCCAGCCATCTGTACACTCAAAGCCTTGCCACCTTCCAAATCTATGCTTCCTTGGGGTTTAAACAAAATAACTTGAAGTTCTTGTGTGAGAATCATGATTTTAACAGGGTAATTGGAACACTTGACAAAAATTCAAAAAGACATCAATACCTTTTCTGTTTCAACGGCAAAATCACTGTTTTACCTAGATATTTGGGTAACTGGAGTAGTGCAGCTGAGAGACATTATTTCAGTATTCATGCCGTATAATTTATGATAACTTTCACCAATATAGGCATAAACGCTTAACAATTTCGGTATCAACCGTATCTTTTACGAAATGTTTATAATTCAACTGGCTATTGATAAATTTTTTATAAATACTTTTAATTTTTTTTTAATAAATATTAATTTGTAGTAATAAACTCTAAAAAATAAAATGCATAATATCAAAAGTTAATAGTTATCATAGACTTTAATCTATGAAGTATTCAGAATTAAAGTAATGACTCAATGGTTAAATGTAGCGGTTTGATTGACACCCCGCGCATAAACAAGCAAAGATATAATAAAAGTAAAAATTTGTAAAGACGGCGGTACGGGATGTCTTTAGAGCTGATTTCACTAGAAAATATCCAGGAAGTCGCCCACAATTACGGGTATTGGGCAATTTTTTTGGGAATTTTGCTAGAAAATTTAGGCATTCCCCTGCCTGGCGAAACCGTGACCTTAGTAGGCGGGTTTCTAGCTGGCAGCGATGAACTAAATTTCTGGCTGGTTCTCGGTGACGCAATTATGGGCGCTATCATTGGTGGCACTTGTGGCTATTGGATTGGTAGGGTTAGCGGTTGGTCTTTCCTGGTGAAAGTTGGTAGCATCTTTCGGATTTCTGAAGTGCGACTGCTGACTATTAAAGAACAATTTAGTCAAAATTCTGCCAAAGCAGTATTTTTTGGGCGCTTTTTGGCATTGTTGCGAGTTTTTGCGGCACCACTAGCTGGTATAGCCGAAATGCCCTTTGGAAAATTCTTTTTATACAACTTTTTAGGAGCAGTTGCTTGGGCTAGTTTGATGGTGACATTAGCTTTCTTTGCTGGCAGAATTGTCTCTTTAGAACAATTGGTTGCTTGGGTGGGTCAATTTGCGATCGCAGCGTTACTAATCTTAGCTGCCTTAATTATTGTGCCCCTGTGGCTAGAGTCTCGCCAAGTTAAGGGTGCAGCAGAAGAGTAAGTAGTGGAAGTGGGGAGATGAGGTAGCAGGGGGAGACAAGGTAAAATTTTCTCCCTCATCCCCCTCATCTTCCTAACCTCTAACTTGCTGTGACCAAATACGAGTTGGTAGCCCCCAAACGTAGATAAAGCCTTCAGCAGCTTTGTGGTCAAATTGGTCTTCGGCTCCGTAGGTTGCTAAATCGGGAGTATAGAGGGAATTATCACTCGAACGTCCAACTATTATAGAGTTGCCCTTGAACAACTTGACTCGCACAGTTCCAGAGACTCGCTCTTGTGTCTTTTGAATAAAGGCATCCAGTGCAACTTTGAGTGGACTGTACCACAAACCGTTGTAAACGATTTGGCTGTAAGTTTCTTCAATCCCACGCTTGTAATGGGTGACATCTGCCGTCAAAGTCAAGCTTTCTAAATCCCTATGTGCTTGAATTAGCACCAACATTGCGGGTGATTCGTAGATTTCCCGCGATTTGATCCCGACTAGACGGTTTTCTATCATATCGATCCGTCCAATACCGTGATTTCCTACCACCTGATTGAGTTCTTCAATTAGCTCAACTGGCTTTTTAGCTATACCATTGAGGGTTGTCGGAATACCACTGTGGAAACCAATTTCGATGTACTCTGGCTCGTTAGGAGTATCAGCGATCGCTTTGGTCATCTCATAAATTTCTTCTGGTGGCTCAAATGACGGATCTTCGAGTAAACCAGCTTCAATACTACGACCGAGTAAATTCTTGTCAATGCTGTAAGGAGAGGATTTTTTGACTGGTGAGGGGATACCAAAGTTTTCACCATAGGCGATCGTTTCCTCACGGCTCATGCCCCATTCTCTGGCTGGTGCAAGGATCTTCAGGTTGGGGTTTAAGGCGGTAACTGAGACATCAAAGCGAACCTGATCGTTACCTTTGCCGGTGCAACCATGAGCGATCGCATCAGCACCATATTTTTCGGCTGTTTCTACCAATACCTTGGCAATCAGTGGACGAGCAAGGGCAGTTCCGAGAGGATAACGATTTTCATAAAGGGCGTTAGCTTGAATCGCTCCAAAAGCGTAATTTTTAACGAAGCTGTCTTTGACATCCGCCACAAGGGATTCACTTGCACCCGATTTCAGAGCTTTTTCTCGAACTGGTTCTAATTCATCTCCCTGGCCTAAATCTGCTGCTAAGGTAATCACCTCTTCCACACCCCACTCCTGTTTGAGGTAAGGAATGCAAACAGAGGTATCCACTCCACCAGAATATGCCAGGACAACCTTTTTGGCGCGACCCATTAATTTCTCCAGTTAGGAAAACAAAGAATGAGTCATTATTATATCTAAACTAATCCATGTATATTTTACTCATGCAACTGAATAGTGAGATTCCCTACTTATTAAAGAAGTCGAGAATCTGAGGATTGCGATCGTTTCTATACAAAGCTTTTTTATATGCGTATTTAAATTAGTCTTGGTCACAACCAAGGTTAAAAACCAACGACAAATTTACTTAACAGATAGCCCGTTTAGAATGCAGATAATTTTAAAACAGAAATTAACAGCGATAAAAGTAATCGCTGTTAATTACCGCTTTTTGATCACTCTATACAGTTAGTTGCAGCATACTAGCACTATTGTATAAGCCTACCAATTTCCTAACTGCGCTGCTGACTCAGCGCTTTCCTTATCTGACTATCTTTTCATATTTAAGGACTTAAGTCATTACCTTTGCTCTATGACAGTTTGAGATGCAGGCTTTACGACGACTACGCTCAGTACAAGTGACTAATGACTAAATCGACGCGCGGCTATCCCGGACACCCCTTGAAGGGATAGAGTTAACACTTAAGATACTTTCGGTTGCTGCCATAGGATGAGTTTCAACTCAGAGCAGTTGCAAGCCCCATTACTAATTTCTCCTTCGTGGCTAGCTAGCCAATCATAAATTTGTGCAGCTTTTGCCAATGCTACTTTTTCTGAACGATAAAGCCGAGGGGTAGGGCAGTAGGCTTGGCCATTGATATGTATAGCTGCAATCTGCCAATAGTCGCTGTCTTCACCCTCTGGTATAACGTCTAAAAATCCGCTATTGTAAGACTCGATTATTCCTATGTTCATCTACAACCATCAAACTTTAAACGAAGACCACAACAAAGCCGATACC
This sequence comes from Nostoc sp. FACHB-888, assembly GCF_014696655.1. Classification (NCBI taxonomy): domain Bacteria; kingdom Bacillati; phylum Cyanobacteriota; class Cyanophyceae; order Nostocales; family Nostocaceae; genus Nostoc; species Nostoc sp. FACHB-888. The sequence goes on from NZ_JACJQM010000012.1 coordinate 26,323, forward strand.
AGCCATTTAACTGAGAAAAAGCTGGAATCGCCAGGGAATGCTGTAGCAACCCCTGTTAAGATTGTGGGTTCGTAATGGATGTAAATCTGAATTATTGGTCACTTTTTAGCTTTATTTCGTTATTGGCAGCAATAATGGCAATAAAACCAATTCGCAATTCGCAATTAAACTAAGCCCGACACTAGGGGTGGGGTTTTTACCTACCTTGCGATACAAGGACTGTTTCGCCCACCAGGGGCGAGGTTTTGAACCTTCACTTTTTAATAAAAATAAGTTTAAAAATTTACAGGGTGGATAATTCCACCCTGTTTTAGATAAATGCAAATCACTGCCTAACAGTTTATTCTTGATAATCTGGTTTAAGATTTTGTACTTGATAGTCTAGAAGATGCTATCTTTTTACCCAAGAACAAACTCAACCCGAATACAGACAATCCAAGCATCAAACTTGGCTCTGGAACACTGGTATAAGTGACGTTTTGAACACCCGCAGCAGTCGAATCATTCAGATTAATAAAATTTTCGCGGTAGACATTAAAAGCGCTAGGTGTAAAATACAACCCTAACCCTGCTTGGTTAAAAATTGTTCCCGAAAAGTCGGTGAAAACTGACGCTAAAGGATCATCCGCTTCAGTATATGATTGGCCACCATAGCTAGCAGAAATTTTTAAACCTTCGGCGATCGTTACCTCTTGATCATCTGCTGCTGCTGCTGGCTCGAATGAAAAAGTGCCTGTGAGAGTTTTATCGTCGTTAGAAAAATTATAAGTTAGGGCTGCTGCAAGAGCCGGCATAGTCTCCCCTAACGAAAAAATCAAAGCAGTTCCTACCGTTGCAGCTGCTAACTTCTTGAAGATGGAGTCAGTCATTTTTTTTCCCTCAATAAAGAACGGGTGCAAAAATACCGCAATAGTTTTATGAGACAGAGACGTGTGTTACCACGTCTCTGCAACACAAAGCTTTTGAGTTAGTGTTTAGTGAAGCGGTGTATTCAATTCACAGGCTTATTTGTGATCGCAGTTTTCATGGCTTGGAAAATATGGCTTTGGTCAACCACACCCCGAACACCAGGGACACTGTAAGTTCCAGAGCTATCTGTAATCTCGAAGCCTTGTCCTAGCTTACGCGTCAAAGCTGATGCGTAAGCACCTTGGTAGTAAACAGGTACAATCCGGCGGGTATGGCTACCCCAGAGGTACTTGTAATTTGGATCAGACCCCCAGAAGTGACCAGCATCGGTAGGATTGTGCTTCACGAAAGTGATGTCTTTGGCGTTATATTTCAAGCCTTTAGACTGATTGGGGTCAGGATTGGGAGTCAATTTAGAGGGAAAGTTATCATTCAGAGTTAGATAGTGGTCATGGTCAGCAGTAACTAGTAACAGGTTCTTGCTCCAACCACCATGATTATCTACCCAACTAATAACCTGCTGGACTGCCTTATCAAAATCATTCATGGTTCCGATGAGGTTATCCATGTTGTTGTCATGAGCAGCCCAGTCGATATCGCCTCCTTCAACCATCAACCAGAAGCCATCTTTGTCTTTACCTAAAACTGTTAAAGCTGCTTTGGTCAGATCAGCTAAAGTCGGATTTTCGTTAATCTCTTTAGCAATAAAGCTGGCATCAGTTTCACCGGGAGCCAGAGGACGGACAGTATCAGGTGCAGGAGCATTAGGAGCAATGGGATTACCAGCTGCATCAATGACAGGAACACAATCTCCAGCAGTACCAGTTATTATCTGACCTGATGGACAGGTATCCGGCGTTCCAGCCTTGACAACAGAGCTATAGAGAGAGAAGTTATCCAACCCTGTCAAACTATAATCTCCCTTAGAGGAACTAACAGGAATGTTGCCATTTTGTCCACGCGCACCATACAGACCAAATAATCTGCCTCCCTTGTTAGGGTCGATTTTAGCAGCAGTGTTTAGCAGTGTCTTAGCTGCATTAGGGCCACGTTCCAAAAAGGTATAGCCGTAACGATTGGACTTAGGATTATTCTTCAGATGCTGGTAAGTGTCTTCTGTAATGTACGTATACTTAAAGACACCTTCTGCTGTACTTGTACTTTCTCTATTTTCAAAATCTTTGGGATGACCGCCACCCAATAAAATATTGGGCTTAAAGTTCAGCAATGTCTGTTGCAAAATGCTGTCTTGGTTGGTCTTGCTGGGGTCGTAAACACTGTCATACTTACTACGACGATTTACAAAAGAAGCCGCAGCACCAGGCGTTGCATGGCTAACAGGTACGGAAGTTACCAAGCCTGTAGACTTACCTTTTTCTTTGGCAATTTCTAGGATGGTTTTCAACTTCTTCTCGTAAATGTCTACCCCCATCGCATTGTTAAAGCTTTTTACCCCCGTATACAGAGTTGTAGCTGTGTTAGCAGAGTCGGGATAACTATACTTGATGTAATCTTTGTCGTATGTACCAGAATTAGCAGGGGTCAAAGGAACCCAGGGAACAGGGCCGCCCTTATTGATTTCATAACCTGCCAGATTACCATCCTCTAGACTATTGCCATCAGCTCTATTGCCAGGGTTAAAAGGAGTAGGCTGGAATGAGAAGTTGGGACGAACAGGGCTTGCACCGGTGATTAGATTAGACCCATCTAGAGCAGAGTTACCTGTTAGATGAGGCTGGTCTATTGGATTTTCTGGTGTATTTCCCTGAATTGTTGTGCCGTAAGTAGTCACCAATCCATATCCACTTAGCTTTTGGAAGCTAAGACCAGAGCCTTTACCACTTGTGTAAAAAGGAGCGCCTTTGGCAACGGCTGCCGCCCGTGCCATCTCCCAACCCATACCATCGCCAATCATGATAATTACGTTAATTCCATTACCAGCAGCTAGGGTGGGCTGAAAAACAGAATTACCAAATACCAGCAGAACGGTACAGAGCAAGCCAGCCATCATAAGGGCTAGAAATCGCTTGTACTTTTGCAAAAATGAAATCATTGCAATGTGCCTTAAAGTTAATTGAGCAAGTGTTAGCTGTTAATACTGATAAAAATTTGGTTCTAGATGACTAGCACCGAAGTCTGAGTATGTAGCAGTCACATCTGGCTGAGTGGAGGCTGTGGTATGACTTTGAGCAGTTGCTGGTTGTTGAGTTGAGGTTGCCAAGAACAACAAAGCTGCCATAACTAGACCAGATATAAACCAAGCCAAGGTGCGTTTGTACTGTTTCAGTAACGAAATCATTTTGGATTTTTGAATGAAACTCATCATCAGGAAACCTCTTAGTAAATAACCGAGTTGCAATCAGCGTAGGCGTAGCCTGTCGTAGACATCGCTATGCTTTGACAATTGCGATAATGCTAATAAGCATTATGTTTAAATAGCTTTTAAAAACCAAATATAGGTAGGCTAAATTCGCACAAATATTTTGGTATTTATAACGGTAATTAGTAAAATTATGTATTTAGCTATGTTCTAAGAGTGAATTCGTTTTACTTGCAGACAACATGAAAGCTAAATCTTGCTTAAACAAAGGATGAATTGGCAGCACTGAAGGGTTTGTACAGCTAGTTAGCTGTAAAGTTATCTCAGCAATATTAAAAGTTTTTCGGATGTGAGCTTCTAACTTATTGAGTAAGCGATCGCGTTCCTGGATAGTTGCAGATTCAACTGTCAAATTGGCACAAAGCATTACCTTATTTAAACTAATTGTCCAGATGTGGAGTTTTTCTAATTGGACAACGCCAGGAAAAGATTTGAGAGATATTTCTACCTCAACGGGGTTAATTGATTCCGGTGCATACTCCAAAAAAATCTTTAAACTTTCTTGCACTAAAGGTAAAGCACTTAAACCCGTAAAAGTTGCAACTACTAAACTAATTGCAACATCTGCCCACCACCAATCCCAGAAATGAACTGCTAAAGCAGCTATAATTACACCCACAGAACTAGCAGTATCAGCGATGACATGAAGCAAAGCTCCCCGCAGGTTTAAATCGTTGTGAGTGTGGGGATGAAGCAAAGTAATATTGAGCACATTGACGATTAAACCTAACACCGCAATTGCTAACATTGGTAAGCCCAAAATGGTTGCTGGATGTTGCCAGCGTTGAATAGCTTCCCATGTGACAAAAGTAGCGATCGCTAGCAAACCTAATCCATTCAGCAAAGCTGCTAAAACTTCGATCCGCTGATGTCCAAATGTTGCCTTTTTTTTAGCTGGTTTTTGTGCTAAAAAACTGGCAATTAGCGATATTGCTAAAGCTGCAATATCAGATAAAATATGTCCCGCATCCGCCTGTAGAGATAGACTTTGGCTCCATAAACCCACACTCCACTCAGCAACAAAAAAAACAGCAAGTAAACCTACTGTTACCCACAAAGTTTTTGCTTTTTGCTGATTATTAAATACTTTTACCTGATTCTCTGCACATCCACACCATTGAAGTAAAACCATTACTCAAAAGCCTTTTTGCAGTACAGTATTAGCTTCAAACATTCTCACCAGCCGTATCTGTGGTGAGTATGCTCTCAACTTTGAATGTATATCTTCAAATATTGTCTTTTAACAGCCTATGTTTAAAGACTTTTTTTTCATGCCTCTTTTATATTACTCACCAATCTTTTCTTAAAATCTATTTTGTTAGATTCAGAAATTTATGAATACTACACAAAATATATGCCTATAAAAAATCTATCTTACTTAATTTAAGAAATGGTAATGGTCTTGTTAAAAATCAAAAATTAAAGCATATTAATATTTACAATTTACAGTAATCATCATATTAACCATTAGTTACTAATTACACATAATTTTATTGGTAACTAAAACTTGGAATCGACCTATTATCCTCATTAAGAGGATGATAACCATTATCTTTTAAGCTCGTACTGATATAGACAATAAACACCTTTTGGGCAGGCGATATACCTCAATAAATACATATTGAGAATAAGAATCTTTTTTACGGATTTTTCTAACTTTTGAATAAAATTTTAAAGATTATGAGCTTCCAATTTGCATATTCACTTACTACTAATACGGTTCAGTGAATTATTTTCACCTGATTTCATAACAATTTGACAATAACAATACAAGGACTAAAGTCAGAGCCTTGAAACCTTTTGATACTGTGTAGATGGGTGAAATTGCTATTTTACAGAAAATTTATATACACGTGAGAAGCTTAAAGATTTTATAATGATAATCTTTTGTTTGATATTTCTTAACCTGTACGCAGTGGTTAAAAGCTTATTTAAGTGGAATTACAGGACTATTAATTTTTTTCCTTTGGAGTATTTTCTGATGAAATTAGCTATGAATCTTAGTATTGCTACCGTTGCAGCTGCCATTTCCGTTGCTGCTGTTGGTACTAAATCGGTGCAAGCTGCCTTGGTTAATTACGATTTCACTGTAAATGCCACATCTGGCGATAATCCCGGTCAGTATTTCGGCTCTTTTCAATACGATGACTCGACCTTAACCAATACAGGTCTTGAGACATTAGGAGTTGAGAATGGATTAGCAGTTGCATTCAACTATTTAGGTACTAATTATACACAGGTAGATGATAGTGATTTCGACAGTTTTCCTATAGCTAGCTTTAATAATGGCGAAATTTTGGGACTAAGCTATTTTGTTGCAGACCAGTTTGCGATCGCAAGTGATCCAAATACTCCAAATGTAGGAGGAAACAACTTTTATCTAATTGACCAATCAGTAAACACAACACAGGTAGGTACTGTAAGGTACGCTAAAGTACCCGAACCGTTAGCTGTTGGTGGTACGGCTATTGCTGGTGTTATGGGATTGTGGATGCAACGTAAGAAGAGGGCAACAAAAGTTGTGGGTTAATAGCTACAAGTAAATCACCTTACCCTTACCCATGTTTAGGGTTAAGGATTAAGGTGATCTAAAACTATTTAAGATACTGTAGTGTAGTGACAAAAGAGCGATCGCTAAATAAATCTATTCCTATCGTCTTTAAAGACCACCAACAACACCACCGTCATTTCGGGTAATCACTACCACTGATGAACGTGGGCGACCTGATGGGCCATACCCTTGGCTGTGAGGCCAATTGCTAGCGATCGTGGGATTCGAGGCATCCCCGCGATCGCCTGGGTGCTGGATGTTAATAAACATCGCTTTGCCATCGGGTGTGCTGGTAATACCAGTTACCTCACAATCCGTAGGGCTGGTTAAGAAGCGCCTAACTTGCTTAGTGTTGGGGTCAGCACACGACATGGTGTTGCTACCGATGTTTACTAAATCACCGATACCATCACCTGCGTGGTCGGTCTGAACCCAGAGGCGGCCGAAGTCGTCGAACCACAGACCATCTGGTGAACTTAAGTCGTCACCTTTAATGTTGCCCTGAAGATTTGGTTCGGGTCTAGTTTTGTCGCCAGCTTCAAAGAAAATATCCCATTTGAAGGTAGTTGCTGTAACACTGCGTCCATCTTCGCGCCAGCGAATGATGTGACCGTAACGGTTGTCAGGACGTGGGTTGGGAGGATTCACGGGAGGACGCGCACCGCCTGCTGCTGTTGTGCCGTCTGGCTGGTTAGAGGAAACTGGAGTTGTGCCCCGACGATTATTGTTGGTCAGTGTGCAGTAGACTTCAATCTCTTTATATCCGCCGATGCGAGGACGTACAGCTACCCACTCTGGGCGATCCATCATGGTTGCGCCGACGCGATCGCCAGCTTGTCTTGTCTTGACAAGCACCTCAGCTTGACTTCTGAAACCATTTTCTGGTGTCAAACCACGCTGACCGTAGACCAAAGGAATCCACTCACCAGTACCGTTGTCATTGAATTTGGCAACGTACAAAACACCGTTGTCGAGCAAATCGCGGTTGGCTGCACGATTTCTAGGATTGAAAGGTTGGGCACAAACGAACTTGTAGATATACTCGTTACGCTCGTCGTCACCCTGATAGAAAGCAACACGGTTATTGTCATCAACAACAACCTGAGCGCTCTCATGCTTGAACCGACCAAGGGCAGTGCGCTTGACTGGTTTGCTTTGCGGATCGTAGGGATCAATCTCAACCACCCAGCCGAATAAATGGGGTTCAAGTGGGTTGGTGCTGGCATTGAAGCGTGGATCAACCTCCGGCCAGCGATAGCTAGATGATGTTGAAACGCCGTACCGATTTTGTCCTGCCAGGATATCGGACTTTTCGATGCCTGGAATTGCAACTACATCTCGTGTAGGGTTAGCAAAGTAGCCGTTCCAGTTCTCTTCGCAGGTCAAGTAAGTACCCCAAGGAGTGTAGCCATTGGCGCAGTTGTTGAGCGTACCATAAGCGGTATAGCCGTCGTTCAATGTCCCGGTGTCAACAGAGCCAGTTGGCGTAATGTTAAACTTTTTCGATTTTAACAGTGCATTGCCAGCCGCAGGCCCCGATACTCGCATCTCGGTGTTGCCGGTAATGCGGCGACCATAAGACGAATTGCGATTGAAACTCCACTCATTGCCCTTCTTGGAAATTTCTACAACAGACACGCCATGAGCAGCCTGAGATTTACGTACTTTGGCAATTGTGACTACATCCAGACCATCAGGATGCAAAATTGATTCCTGGGTATATTCATGGTTCACGCACAGCAGACCAGTATTGATGGGCTTATTTACAAAGCCTCTAAGTGATCTTGTTTGTGAACTTACTGTCCGACCAACGACATTCCCTGGCTGTAAAGGGAAGTAGTACATGCCGTCATTGTGCATACCAAACTGCTTTTCTTGAGCAGCAGCATCCTGAGAGACATCTGGTAGCCAAGTTGGGCCACCAGGTGTGATCGGATCTCCCCAAGCAACTAATACTTTGGCTGTATAACCTTCAGGAACACTGACAAGATCCTTTTCCAGCAGTCCTGTAGCTGGGTTGAGTAGATTTGGTGGGATGCTCTTAAAGCCTATGCCAGCAAATCCCGTTCCCTTGGGTATTGGAGCTGCATCAACACTTTGAAGAAAGCCTCCGATGGAAACATCGCCCAGAACAGTTAGCACCGACGTACCCACAGCCGTCATGATGAACCGCCGCCGACTCAGACTAACGCGGTCAATCACATCACGAATTGACTCGTTACCAGATGGATTGAGGGTCAAATTGTTTTTAGGGTGAAAGCGTCCTTTCATTCTTTGTTCTCCACTTAAGGCTTATGAGGTTGCTAGTCAGTTCATCTCTTAATGAACATGAGTAATTCAGTAAAAATAAACTCTAAATATTTACAGAAATTACTTAGATATTTATTGGAAGTTGATGCATCTTTCACAGCTAATAAATAGCAGTGAATAACAGATTAAGGCTGGCTGATGCTGCTTACGCAAAGAAGATTTATGAAGTTTCTATTAATTTATGTACTAAGTGTTAACATCAGGTTATATATTGATTAATTTGAATTTATCAGTTGTTATTTTTTACGTAAAGATAAGCTTTCAAAGCACAAATACTTATAAGTTTCAAAGCAAAATAATATTTAACAGATATGCAAAAATTTAGATTTTCAGCTTTTAAACTTGGTAAATTTATATAGCTGTTTTTAAATGTCTAGCAAATATTGCATCATCAGCAGATTGACTACTTCCGCCGCTAGAACCAGATAAGGAACAGTGTCAGCGTCGCATCTGTCCTATGCTGAAGATGGATAGTGTTGTGGGTGAGACTGTGTTTTTCAGCGTTGTAATACCGACTTATAATCGCCAACCGATTTTAGAAAAGTGCCTCCGCGCCTTGGAGCTGCAGGAATTGAGTAAGCCAAGTTCGGTTACTAGTTACGAAATTGTCTTAGTGGATGATGGTTCTACTGATGGCACATTGGAGTGGTTAGCAGGACACAAAGAAGATTTTCCCCATGTGCGCTGGTTTCAGCAAGATCATGCTGGCCCAGCTGCGGCTCGGAATTTGGGGGTAGAACGGGCGCTAGGAGACACAATTATCTTTATTGATAGCGATTTAGTGGTGTTGGAAAATTTCTTGCAAGCTCACGCAGATGCGCTAGTGCAGGGAAAGGACAAATTTGGGAGCGATCGCTTTTTCACTTACGGTGCAGTTATCAATACTTGTAGTTTCGACAATCCAACTGCTGAACCCTACAAAGTCACAGATTTTTCAGCAGCTTTTTTTGCTACAGGAAATGTAGCAATCCCTAAGCATTGGCTAGAGAAAGCCGGACTTTTTGACACTAGTTTTCAACTCTATGGTTGGGAAGATTTAGAATTGGGTGTGCGACTCAAACAACTAGGTTTAAAACTAATTAAATGTCCGGAAGCTGTAGGATATCACTGGCATCCAGCATTTAACTTAGAGCAAATTCCCAGATTAATTGACCAAGAAATTCAACGCGGACGTATGGGAGTTTTGTTTTATCAAAAGCATCCAACATGGGAGGTGCGAATGATGATTCAAATGACTTGGTTGCATCGCTTACTTTGGGGTATTTTGTCACTCAATGGCTCACTTAATGAAAGGACAATGGCTCCATTGTTGCAATGGCTAATTAACTTAGGTAAACCTCAACTTGCTTTAGAAATTGCCCGAATTTTTCTTAACTGGTACAACGTGAAGGGTGTCTATGAAGCCTATGCTCAAATGCAACAAGCATTGTAATTCAACATTGAGGTGTAGACATGATCCGATTTTAATGTGACTTGAAATCAGCGATTTGTTCAACGCAATTGTACAACCTTGACTACCTAAAAACAGCTTTGCTTTTTATACTTAGTGTAATAAGCTACTTTTTTATCTAGAGGCGGAAAATCTTATGCATCAGGGCATTTAATAAATTTTAACCCTAAATCTAGAAAATAATCCGAAATACTTCGATTTGCATTTGAATTTTAATTATGTTATTGCCCCATAGATAACTGAGATGCGCCTCCTATGCCAAAGTACAGCGTTAGCGAAGTTTTAGAGATTATCAAAAATTTCACAGCCTCAGAAAAGTTGGAATTGCAACAGTCTTTACCTAGCGTTTTAGATACTATATCTACTGCTGCGAAACCTGTAAAATCCCATTCTCAGAATATTGAAGGGATCAACATTGGTCATGGGAACTCCGATATTGGATGAACCTATCCCACTATTCTAAAAATCCCTACTCCTTTTCGTAAAATGTGCTTGAAAACCTTAATTTTTCGTTTTCAGTTCTCAATAAGCTTAAGCTTTGTAGCACAAATATTATTAGTGGGATAGGTTCATTTAATCAGCTTCAGGTAGATCGGGGAAGCAGCGTCAATTAAAACAAAACTGAAGCTACTTTCTTGATTCTAATAACTGGTCTGAAAATGTTCGTTTTGACATTCAAGATTTGCAACAAACTGTGGAACTTCAAAAATCACGCCCATCTGAATCGGCTCCACAACCAATTATAGAACCAACTATAGAACCAACCCCTATTATTTATTAGTTGAATTCTAATTTATTTTATACAGACTCAGTCGTAAATACTGTTTCTCCCAACAATCTAAAAATTACAACCTTAATTATTAAATTAAAATCACATTGTCGTATGATGAAATTTAATCGATTCTGGAAGCAACTACATCATTTTACCCGACCAACTACTAGATTTTTGCTGCTCATAACTTTTAGCTGCACTCTAGTTGTGACATTTTTTTTAGCATCTTCAACAGCACAATTCTCCGCAGAACTGGAATCTTCTGGTGATATAGGGTGGGAGTTTGCAGGAAGTCGAGAACTTAACAAAGCATCCATTCAAGAAATTGAGTACGATGGTGAATGCCCAGGTAAAGACTTAGGCTCAATAAAAGCTTGGTTTACTTCTAGTAAAACTCCTCCAGCTCCTAAAAGACGTGTAGTTGTTAAAAATGTAACTAAAGGTTTGGAAAGCGATCCATATCCGTACACAGATAGAGAATACCAAAAGGGAAAATCTTCTGAAGGCACTCAAGTAGCTTTTGGAACAAAACATCGTGGTAGTAATTTCGCTGTTATGGAGGGTGAAAATGAATTTCAGTACGAGATTAAAGAGAATAAGAAAGTGATTGATTCTGGCTCATTTACAGCTGTAATTGATAAAAAACTTGATGTTAGACGCAGAGATGCTACAGTAACTAAAAATTCTGTTTGTTTTAACTCGGCTGTTGCTCTCAATGTATGCGCTGATATCCGAACTAAAACTGCATACACTTGTCCAAACAACAAGATTCTTCGCTCAATTTTTGAGCCAAATAATCCTGAGATTTATACAATTATCTCTAATCAAATGTTTGGTGAGATGGTATATGTCCTGAATGGAAATATACATACATTACGCCCAGGAGAAGAAAAAATATATACAGGTGAATATTTAAACATTCAGTTTAATTCAACTTGTAGAAGTGGTTGCAGCCCAACAACTCCATCCCAGTCACTGCAACCAGGTAAAAGATATCAATTTAAATCCTCTGGTATATCTGGTAGCAAAATTATTCAATTAGTTGATTTCCCTAGATAGAATCTAGCCAAATCCGGTTCGGATAAGATTATTTGCCTAGGGATAAGGATTGTAGAGACGTTCCAATGCAACGTCTCTACACACAATAACATCCTAACTATTAAAGACTTCCAGTTAAAAAACGTGAGCTCGACAAGTCTTATTTGACCTCTCCCCCAACCTTTCTCCGACACGGAGAGGGGAGCAAAAAGCTGAATTTTTCGTTGCTCCTCCCTTTCCGAAACGGAAAGGGAGGCTGAGGGGGAGAGGTTCATCGAACTCACGTTAAAAAAATATCCCATCCCTGCGGGACGCTTCGCGAACATAGGGGCGCAACGCCTTGCGCCCCTACCAATGTAAAAATAATTTGGAATAATTTATTTTTTGCAAGTCCCTTAAGTCAATATCGCCCCACCCATCAACCGTTCATACCGATACTTCAACTCTTCTTTCATCAAATACCAACGCTCTAAAGTTGCATCCATCTCTATTATTTTCTCTGCTGCTTGCCGCGCTAAAAGTAAAACTTCTTCATCTTCAACCAAGCTTGCCAATGTAAAATCTGGCACTCCAGATTGACGAGTTCCGAGTACTTGCCCAGGGCCGCGAAAACGCATATCCATCTCGGAGATGAAAAAGCCATCCTGAGATTGTTCCAACACCTTCAACCGTTGTTGAGCATCAGGACTTCTGGAACTGCTCATCAACAGACAATAAGACTGAGCCGCGCCACGACCGACACGCCCCCGCAGTTGGTGCAATTGCGATAAGCCAAATCGCTCTGCATTTTCAATGAGCATAACTGTAGCATTAGGTACGTCTACACCAACCTCGACAACGGTAGTGGAAACCAAAATTTGCGTTTGGTTATCACGAAATTTAGTAATCGCTTCATCCTTGTCGGCTGAACTCATACGACCGTGTAGCAGCCCTACTTGAAAGTCGGGAAAAACGCTTTCTTGTAGCTTTTGATGCTCCTCAGTCGCCGATCGCAGATCCAGTTTTTCTGATTCTTCCACCAAAGGCAAAACGACATAAACCTGTCTACCTTGGGCAATTTCTCGCCGGATGAGGTCGTAAGCATGGTTGCGTTGCTGCCCTGATAATACTGTTGTCTGAATTTTTTGTCGTCCTGGCGGTAACTCATCAATCTGGCTCACATCCAAATCCCCGTGTATTGTGAGTGCTAAGGTTCGGGGAATCGGGGTAGCTGTCATAGTTAACACATGGGGTTGCTCACCTTTTTGCTGTAAACGCGCCCGTTGTTCTACCCCAAAGCGATGCTGCTCATCAATCACCACTAATCCAAGTTGATGGAAGTTTACGGGGTCTTGAATCAGGGCATGAGTTCCCACTAACAGAGGTAATTCACCAGTTCCTAACTGAGAATGTATTTGTCTTCGTTTAGCAGTTTTAGTAGAACCTGTCAGTAATTCCACTGGTAAATGTAAGAGGTTAAACCAGCTAACTAACTTGCGATAATGCTGTTCTGCCAAAACTTCTGTGGGAGCCATCAGCGCCGCTTGATAGCCAGATTGAATTGCTGCGAGTATAGCTAGCACGGCGACAACTGTTTTACCAGAACCGACATCGCCTTGCACCAAACGATTCATTGGCACAGGTTTTTGTAAGTCATTAAGAATATCATTGAGAACTCGTTGCTGTGCGCCAGTGAGTTGAAAAGGCAGTATTTCGTGGAATTTCTCTACAAGTTGACCGCGTGGAACGAGGATGGCGCTGGTTTGAATCGCCCTTGCTTGCTGCTGACGTTGCAGTAACCCAAGTTGTAGATAGAAAAATTCATCAAAAACTAAGCGACGACGGGCAATTTGTAAGGCGGCGCTATCGCTGGGAAAATGGATATTAGCGATCGCATCTTTCAATTCCATCAAACCATACTTTTGTCGCAAACCACTTGGTAAAGGGTCTTTCAAGTTAGCCGCAGCAGGTAAAGCAGTTATTACCGCCTGTCGCACTGTATTCGCCATCACGCCTTCAGTCAGTCCATAAATTGGCACCACCCGCCCAATATTTAGCGACTCGATCGTATCTCCTGGATTTGCCAAAACCTCTAGTTCTGGATTATCCAGTGTCAAGCCGTATTTGCTTTCTTTTACCAACCCACACGCCGCTAAAATACTACCTACTGGATAACGACGTTTTAAACTTTCTTGCCAAGCGCGACTGCTAAAACGTGTGCCTGCGTAAAAACGACCAATTTTGATTTGACCACTGTTATCTTTTACAACCAGTTCCAAAATTGATAATTTCTGATTTTTAGGGCTGGTAAAGCAGTTGCAACGCTTCACTGTAGCCACTATTGTCACCGTTTCACCCGCCTGTAACTCGCGGATATTCACCTGACGCGCGTAATCAATGTGGTCACGAGGATAGTAGAAAAGCAAGTCGCGGACAGTGTGTAAACCAAGCCGTGCCAAATTATCAGCTTTTTTGAAGCCTATTTCTGGTAAATCGCTAAGTTTTTGGTCAATGTTCGGTGCAAGCCTCCGACTCACCTCAGAAACGATTTTTGATTTTTGATTTTTGATTTTTGATTGATAAGTTTTCCCTTGCTCCCCTGCTCCCCTGCTCCCCTGCTTCCCCTGCTCCCCCTGCTCCCCCTGCTGTAATTGGGAGAGATACCTACGAGTCTCTGCTACTAAATGTTGTCTTTCTTTCAGTGCCAGATGTGGATAACTAGCAAATTGCACCGCTAGTCCTTGCCAACGGCGGCGTTCAGTTTGGGGTAAGCCTGTTGGGAATTTGCCCAAAGTTAGGCTCAGAAATTCACTGAAGCGGTATTGTCTGCCCACTAAGTCTGTAAAGCCTCGTTCGGCTTCTATTGCCAAGGCTTTGTGCAATCTTATCCAATCTGGTTCTTCATTAGTCATTGGTCAATAGACATAGGAGTGAGGAGTTAGGAATAAATAACTCATAACTCATAATTCATAACTCATAACTTTATTCAAACCAACTAGCACGCCATGCAGCTTCAGCTTCTGCGATCGCTTTTTCTCGATGTTTCTTTTGATACTCTCGTCCTAGCTTGTTTAGCTGAACTAAAATACTGCGGATTTGCCTGCGCTCAGAGGAGAGTGCCACATCAGCAAATTCAATTTCTCCTAGCCGCAGGTTAATAGCCATGATTTGCGTCAGCCCGGAATCTTCTGACTGCTGCTCATTTTCAATTTCAATTACTAAGTTTAATAAGTTTGGTGGCCCTGGCATAGCCTCGGCAGATGCTTCTGATGCCGCAGCCGCCGCAGCCGCTAAAATCGGTTCTGGTAATTTTTTGGGTAATACCCCAGATTTTTGTAATAAAAGATTAGCATCATGGGAAAGTTTTTTCAGTATCTCTTGCGTGACCTCTTCTAAGTTCTGCTGCCATTTTGCCAGTTCTATAGGATTAGAGGTGTCGGCGGTGAAAGACTGAGAATTCGAGGTGTCGAGAAGTTCAGAAGATGTTACTTCCTTATTGCCCTCATCTTCGTCATCTTCGTCATCTTCGTCATCTTCGTCATCTCCCTTATCTACTTCAGCTTCCTGACTTTTAATACAAGCGAGCAATTGCTCTGCTGCAACTTGACCCAACTTGCGGATAGCTTGTTGCAATTGCTGGCGCTGATTTAATGATAAATGCAGAAAGTTTTCGGGATACCCTTGGGTACAAAGGTGGTAACTTGCCAGAATCAACTGTTTTCCTACAGATGATCCTAAGGTGTTTAGATAACTAGCATAAGCCCTTTGTAGTTCTACTGCGATCGCCCGAATCGCTTCTTTTAGTGCTGCAATATCTCGTTCAATTCGCTCGATTGCTCTTGCCATATCTTTTCATTCTTGTCCATGTGAACTATTGCATAGTACAAATGTACGAATTTATTTTATAGTAACTTCCCAAAGGTCTTTAGATTTTAAATTAAATGCGATATTTCGTGTATCCACTAAAAAAAACACAGGTCAGGCTATTTGCTTGACCTGTTTGTTAAAGAATCATTTGTCCTTAGTCCTTGGTAAAAACTAATGACCAATGACCAATATTACTTGCTGCCAATTTGTGCAGCGACTTCATCAGCAAAGCTCATCTCTTGTTTGTCAATGCCTTCGCCCAATATATAGCGGACAAAGCGAGTCACATTAATCTCTGTGCCTAATTGCGTCTTCGCTTGCTTCAAGAGGTCTTCGACGGAAATACTCTGATCGCGAATGTAAGGTTGATCGATCAAAGTCAATTCTTTCAGGCGTTTTTCAATCCGTCCCTGAACAATCTTTTCTTTGATGTTATCTGGCTTGTTGGCCAAATCATCCTTGCCCATTTCAATGTCTTTTTCCTTTTGGGCAATTTCGGCGGGGATTTGATCTACGCTCACATACTCGACATTTGGACAAGCCGCAACTTGCATTGCAGTGTTCCGTGCCAAGCTTTGAAACTCTGGATTAGCAGCTACTGATTCCGCTTGAGAACCCAGTTCTACTAATACACCAACTCGACCGCCAGTGTGAATGTAGCTGTCTACTACACCTGATGTGCCTTCTGCTAGTGCAAAATTGATAAAGCGACGCACTTGGATATTTTCACCAAGCGTAGCAATAGTTTGCTTGATAAATTCTTCTACAGTGGCGCTTGGACTATCAGCATAGGGTTGAGCCAATAAAGACTCAACATTATCAGCAGTTGCTGCTTGTTTTGCCAGGTTCTTAACTAAAGCTTTAAAAGCCTCGTTACGAGCTACAAAGTCAGTTTGACAGTTGACTTCGATAAGTACACCTACTCGACCACCGGGTTGAATGTAAGTGTCTACTAGACCTTCTGCCGCAATGCGATCGCTTTTTGCCCCTGCCTTAGAGATGCCCTTTTTCCGTAGCCAGTCGGCGGCTTCTTCTACATTGCCTTCAGTTTCTATCAGCGCCTTTTTGCAGTCCATCATGCCTGCACCAGTTTTTTGGCGTAGCTCTTGGACGAGTTTTGCAGATATTTCCGCCATGTTGCCTCAATTCCTAACTTGACCTCGAGTTGTAATTGCTCACCTAATTTAGTGGTGAGTGCTGAGTTTTGTTAGCGTTAGCGGGGCGTTTAGCCCGTGCTGAGTTTTGAGTGTTCAGTTATCAATTTTATTCTTCATTGACAAATCACAACTTACAACTTCAAAAATCAAGACTCAGCACTATCCAATTTGCTGAGTCTTTCTATCTTACTAAGCACTCAGCACTCTTCACGGGCTAAACCTTAGCTTTCCGCCAACACTACTATTCTTCTGTTTCCTCGTCGGGAATTACGGCATCAGTATATTCGGTTTCTTCGTAGTCATCGTCATACTCACTACCGTCGTAATCTTCGTAATCGTCTTCAACATCCAGCTGACCATGACGGCCCTCATAAATTGCATCCGCCAATTTTCCGACTATCAGCTTAATGGATCTGATAGCATCGTCGTTTGCGGGGATGGGGATATCTACTACATCTGGGTCACAGTTTGTATCCAACATGGACACAATGGGAATACTCAGCTTTTGGCATTCTTGAACTGCGTTATATTCCCGCCGTTGGTCTACGATTACCACAATATCGGGTACTTTCCGCATTGTTTTAATGCCGCCCAAGTATTTCTGAAGCTTCGTCATTTCCCGACGTAGCATTGATGCTTCTTTTTTCGGTAATAAATCTAGCGCGCCAGTTTCCTCACGGCGTTCTAAATCTTTTAGACGATCTACCCGTGTTTTGATGGTTGCCCAGTTGGTCAACATTCCGCCCAACCAGCGTTGGTTAATGTAATGGGAACCACAACGGCTGGCTTCTTGGGCGATAATTCCAGCTGCTTGGCGCTTGGTGCCAACAAAAAGAAACTTCTTCCCTTGTTCAGCGTGCGATCGCATGTAGTTGTAGGCATTATCCATCAACTGGGCAGTTTGCACCAAGTCGATAATATGCACACCATTGCGGGAAGTATAAATGTAAGGAGACATTTTTGGGTTCCAGCGCCGGGTCTGATGCCCGAAGTGAACCCCTGACTCCATCATTTGAGCCAATGAAACTACTGGCATATATTTTCTAACTCCTATTCGGGTTAAACCTCCATCCAAGTGCATTTCCCAACCGGGAAACACCCGAATTCTCAGATGTGCGAGATTAGTTAACCATACTAGGTTAGCACATTTGCAAAAGTTGTAGTTTGGTAAGGGTGATAAAATAGCGCCGCCCACTCAATAATAGGAACGCTATTCTTGTATTTAACTCAAAAATTACGAATTACGTAGCTTGCTTCTTGCTAGAGGCGAGGATTACGAATTACAAATCGCGGTCTTCTTGATCCTTAGGCTTGGGTTTTGGCCGCCGTTGTTCAATTTGCTCGTCGATAGTTTCTCTTATTTTTCGATCAGCAGCATCCATTGCAGAATACTTAAAGCGGTTGATTATGCCACTGAACAAGTTGCCAAAAAATCTTTCAATTTCTTGCATAATTTATACTTCAGTATTTAAAGGTAAATTCTTGACTCTACATTACATTGGTCTGGGATTTTATAGTGGAGTTGGAAATAAAACGCTAACGTTCTTATAAAAAGGCGTCGGGAAAACCCACTCTTTCTAAAGATGGGATGAGGCCCCGACGTCATCAACGTTAAATCCCATACCCTTTTAGGGGTGGGATGAGCTTAATTCTTGCTGATAACGCTTGGGAGTTGTGTGTAGCATTCGTTGAAACACAGATGTCATGTGACTCTGGTTGCCAAATCCCGCTTCTGCGGCTACTAGTGCCAGCGATCGCTTTTGGTTTTGTAACAGTTTTTGGGCAAGTTCTAGCCGACACCGAAGGACATACTGATAAGGTGATAGTCCAGTTGTTACCTTAAATGCTCGTGCGAAATGATAGGGGCTGAATCCTACTGTGGCAGCAATCTGGTTTAGGTTAAGTTCTTGGGATAGATTTGCTCTAATGTATTCCAAGACAAGCTTTAACAAATTTGGGTCTAAAAACTCTGGTGAACGTTTGAGCCGTCCAGATAGATTTGAACGTCGGTAAATTATCTGTGCCAACACCGCCGTTGCAACTGATTCTAAGTAGAATGCACCACCAGTTTGCCCATTATAAAAAAACTCTTGCATAGCGATCGCAGCACTCAAGCCCCAATGAGTTTTGGGAATTTGCCCTGGCTGCAATTCAATTGTCTGTCCCTCTGCTTCCACTTTGACTATGCGTTCTAGAAAAGATTGGGAATATCCAAACACTACAAAACAAGAAGCATCTTCCACCGAAGTATAAGTACTGCCTTGAGGCACAATATCAAAACCTCCTGGTAGTGCTTGGTAAGGTTGCAGTCGATCAGCATTGAAGGCAGCAATCCCACGAGTTTCCCCAAAACTTGTTACCACAAGGTTAAGTGGTGAGCGAATATTGACTTCTAAATGTCCTGGCGGAATGATTGCTACCATCAACTCTGGTGTTTCTAGCCAGTGTCCCCACTGGGGTAGAGCTTCTAGTGGGGGCTGATCAAGGGGAATTTTACATTCTGGGGGATTGAACAAAAACTCTTTTAGCAGATTCATCGGCACAGGCAATTAATAGCAATTTAAATGCTTCAACCCTATTGTCTCAAAAAGTAGATTTCGATATTCCGCAAGAATTGAAAAGACAGGAACAATTGCGGTCAAGTATTTTCAAAGTTAAGATTTTGATTCGAGTGATTGTCAATGCCTGTTCTGATTCCCATTTCAACTTTCTTTATTGGCTGTCATGGGCTAATTGCTCTAGGTTTATCCTATCGAGTGGCAATGGAACGCACCCGTACTCGGATTTGGCATGGTGCGTCTACATCTGAGGTTGCTTCACAGCCCAATTATCTAGATCATCCGAATGCTTGGGCAGAGTTTGTGGAAAACATGACACAACAATCTTCTGTCACGAAAAATATCGAAGACGGGGTGTTGCAGCGTACTATCCGAGCGCATGGTAACTTTACAGAATACGTACCCCTTGGCCTTATATTCCTAATTGCCCTAGAGTGTATGCAGGCTGGGAGAGGACTGTTGTGGATGCTAGGGACTCTTTTGACATTAGCTAGGATTGCCCATGCCTGGGGATTGATACAGACTTATGGCCCATCACCGGGCAGGGCGATTGGTTTTTTCGGAACTTGGTTAGTTTATATCGTCGGCAGTTTGGCTTGTCTTTACTACAGCGTGCAGCAATTTTTATAGTCTAGCGACGGTTCTAACTCAAAAATTATAATGCTTAAAGCAATTGATACCGACCTTTGGGTTGCTGAACAACCTCTAAAATATTTTGGCTTGGAAGTAGGGACGAGGATGACTGTGATTCGTCTGACCATTGGTAAATTAATGGTGGTCTCGCCTATTGAGATGGATGACGCAACTATCAATGAGCTAAATCAATTGGGAGAAGTGATTTATATTGTCGCCCCCAATTTGTACCATCATCTATTTGTTGCTGACTTCAAGCTGTGTTACCCCCATGCCAAACTATGGGCAGTATCTGGTCTGGAGCGTAAACGACCAGATTTGCAAATTGACTATATTATTAGCGATCGCAGCATTCACCAGATTAATGGAGTTGAGTATTTATTAGTACAAGGATTCAACACATTAGATACTAGCGGATGTTCACCACTCAATGAATGCGTCTTCTTTCATATCAAAAGCCGAACTTTGATTGTCACCGATACAGTTTTTCATTTTGATGATCAATGTTCGCCAAGTACAAGGTTTATAGCCAAACTTCTAGGTGGTTACAACCAACTTCGTCCATCAATATTGGAGAAATTTGCAACTCAGGATAAAGTCAAAGTCAAATGGTCAATTCAACAGCTTCTTGCTTGGGATTTTGAACGAGTAATTATGGCGCATGGCAGCATAATTGAACAAAATGGTAAATCTCAGTTTAAAGCAGGTTATGAGTGGTTTTTAGAAACCTCTTTGTAGCAATACTTAACCCATAAGTAAGTTGGCACGATAAAATCCATGTCTAATTACACCCTGCGTGTTACTGAATAGTATCAGGATCTACATTAAGCGATGGCTGCGCCAACGCCAAGGGCGATCGCAACCTTGCCTTTAACTGCTCTATCTGCAATTCTGCCTGTTCTGCTCGTTGGCGTTCCTGTTCTGCTCGTTGGCGTTCTTGTTCTGCCAGTTCTTCTGCTTGCTGTCTTGCTAAAACTTCCTGCCTTAAAGCCTCTGCCTGTTCATTTGGTATCAGTAATTTTTCTCCCGTATTCTCTCGATAAAACCCAATTAGCCTTCCCTCAACCACCAAACGCAGTTGTAATGGTTCACTGCGTCCATCTTGTATAGGTTCGTAGATTTCTCCTACTGGTTGACCATCAGCACTGGGGTAGAAGATTTCTGATTCGACATTAACAGGTAGAGTAGCCGTCATAGTTGTAAAATCAGTGCTACGAGATTATTGTAGAACAACTCTACTTCTCCTTAACTTGAGATGTGCAAGCTTTTCAAAATATAATTAGATAACTCACAAAATCCCTCGCCTTCGGCAGCGTGAGTAATATAAGCAGGGTGATATTTCAACTGATTCACATATTCCATAACATTCGCCACGCCTACAGAAACAGGAAAATAACGCCGATCAAATAAACTTTCATCATTGGGACTATCGCCCACAGTAACAATTTGTTCTGGTGAGTACTGGGGCAAATATTCGCGCAATACCTGCAACAATCCCACAGCTTTATCTTGCCCTTGGGGTTTAATGTGACACTGCACGTTGCTATAGGTAAATCCCCAACCCATTTGTTGACAAAGACTATCCAGGGTTTGTAGTTCGTCTTGACGCAAAGCAGCTACATCAAAAGTCCAGTCGGTGATGCGAAAGCGATTATCAGCAGATTCTTGGATTTGGGGAAATTTAGTTTGTAAATTCTCAAAAGTCATAGCCAAGTGCTGGCGATGTTTAGCTAAATCGGGAATGGGTGTTAAGACTACTGGTTTCTGGTTTCCAGGTGGAAAGTACAAACCACCATTTTCTGCCATAGCACCTGCCACTGGCATCAAACTACTCAATCCACTCACCCACCCAGCAGAACGTCCTGTGACAATCATTACTTTAATGTCAGCTGCGGCTAAATCCTCTAAAGCTTGCAGCAGTGCAGGAGTAAATTTTCCTCGTCTAGTCAGAGTGCCATCCATATCTGTGGCTATCAGACGAATATGAAGAAAGCTTGTAGATGAAAACTCAGACAGGACAGGGATGCTCTGGTGTCTGGACATACGTGGTTTTAAAACGATGTAAAAAATATTAATCATACAGCAAGATGGCATTGAAGATTTGGGCATCCTAAACATCAGGAGTCAAGTTTTTCAGTTTTCCAACCATGCCCACTTCGATGTTTCTTGCCCAAACCCCAGGAAAGCTTAAAAAAGCATCCCAGGAAGTGCCAGCAAGTAATCCTCAACTACCACCATTATTGGTGATAACCTCTGGAGGACTGGCTTTAATGGTGATTGCTTTAATTGTGTATAGTAAGCTCCAGATGAATAAGCTGGAGAAAAAACTTAAGTTTGAACAATTCCGTGCGCGAGAATTAGAGAAAAAGTTTAAGCTGGCGCTGGAAACAATTCGCAAAATGGAAACTAATCCCGATTTAGTCAACTCACGGGACTTTAATTTAGATTATCTGCGAATGCGGATGTCAGAGGAGGTGTTTCATTTTGCAATCCTGAATCAAGTGAAGATTCAAATCAAAGAGAAAGTTTCTCAAGCTCTGCGGCCAAATCAAGCTCAACAAGGAACAGTCGGAATTGCTAATAGTGCTGGACGGCAAGTAGATGAAATTTTTGATGTAGAGTATGAGACTGGTAGTCCAGGGAACTCTGCCAAGCGAGTGCTGTTTCGTATTCAAATCCGGTTAATGAAGTTACCGACGCAAGCAACTTCTGCGACTATTAGTCAAATTATTGACTGTATAGAAACTTATCTAAGCCCTATAGAAGACGAAGATAGTTGGCAACCAACAATTCAAGGTCGGATTGCTACTATGCATTGGGATCAAAAGGCTAAACCTACGCCTCTACTGGTACTGGAGCAATCGAATGAAGGCGTAAATGTAACTTTTCGCACTAGTCGCCAACCAAATGCCCCAATGCCACCAAACCAACCTGGAATGAAAAAATCAGGCTCGGCAAGACAATAAATTATGGCTGTCATTAATCATTAGTCATTTGTGCTTTGTAAATACAAATGACCAATGACAAAGAATGACTTTTACGAGTAAATAGGCTATGTTTATTTGCGTCACAGCTTAGTTATCAGCTGTGATTTCTCGCTTCGGAATCATGACTGAATAGCTGTATTGGGGGAATTACGAGTTAAAAGACCATCTTCCATTTCTACGATGCGATCGGCTATATCTAAAATGCGGTTGTCGTGTGTCACTAATAAGATAGTAGTTCCCTGATTTTTAGCCAGACTCTGCATTATTTCTACAACATCGCGTCCTGATTGTTTGTCTAATGCAGCTGTTGGTTCGTCTGCTAGCACCAGGGGGGGGCGATTCACCAATGCGCGAGCGATCGCAATTCTTTGTTTTTGTCCACCAGAAAGATTGTCTGGGTAGTAATCAACTCGTTCATCTAGCCCAACAGAACCAAGCATGGCTTTTGATTTAGCCACTGCTTCTATTTGAGAAATATTATCATTCAATTCTACCGCCATTTGTACATTTTGCTTCGCTGTCAAGAAACCTAACAAATTGTGAGCTTGGAAAATATAGCCAATGTTGCGTCGCATCTGCACCAATTTGTTCTGATTAACGCCAAAGAGTTCTTCACCTAAAAATTTTAAACTTCCCTCTTGTACTGAGCGCAAGCCACCAATTAAGCTCAGTAATGTTGTTTTACCTGAACCTGATGGCCCAGTCATAATTACAATTTCACCTGGATAAATTTCTAGGTTTATGTCAAACAATATCTGTTTTTTTAGTGCCCCTTTGCCATAGTAGTGATTGAGATTTTTAATGGCAATTACAGGTTCTTTTCCCATCATATTTTGGTTGGTTATAAGTTAGTAATCTTGAGACTTTGTAGTGCCTACCAAAAAATTAAGTTTTCTTAAATATTGATTTTAGTATAGAAATATAAATACTATATTTTAATTAATGTTTAATTAACTAAAAGATATCTGCTGGATCGGCAGAACGTAATTTTCGGACTGCGATCGCCCCAGAGATAATACACATTAGTATAGTCAGAATCAACACCATCACGGCACGATCAAAACTCATAAAAACTGGTAACAGAGTTGCTTCTCTGGCGCTTTTATACATAAATAAAGCAAAAAATATTCCAGGCAAATATCCTAATACTGCTAACAGCAAAGCTTCTTGAAGAATGACGGTTAATAAATAATTTTGTGTATAACCTATTGCCTTAAGAGTAGCGTATTCAGATAAATGATCTGCAACTTCTGTATAAAGAATTTGATAAACAATCACAGTCCCCACAATAAAACCCATGACAGTCCCTAATGTGAAAATAAATCCGATAGCTGTACTATTTGCCCAATAATTCCGCTCAAAATCAATAAATTCTTGCTTGGTTAAAACATTAACCTCGCTAGGTAAATATTTTCGTAACTCTTGGGCTACAACTGTAGAATTCGCTCCTGGTTTTAATCTAATTAAACCAATATCAATTAATCCTCTTTGACGATTGTTGAATATTCGCAAAAAGTTAATATCACTTGTAATTAAATTACCATCTGCACCAAATGATGCACCTAATGTAAATAGACCTTCTACTTTGATTCGCCGTCTTCGCACTTCTGCGGTTACAGTCTTTCCTTGATCATAATTAGCAGCAATTGGGCCATATTCTACTCTAGAAGAACGGTCATATAAAACTACATCAGGCAGTTTTAGTTTATCTAAATTTTCCTGAACTCCAGGTAAGTTAACTATGTTAGTTTCTGGGTTCATTCCAAATATCAGAATACTACGAGGGCGGCCTGTTACAGGATTTTTCCAGATTGTAAAGTCCAAATATATCGGATGTACTGATTGGACTGCGGGTAACTCTAAAGCTTTATATAACCGTCTTTGAGAAAAACTCCTCATCGCCAAAACAGCACTGGATTGACTATTGATTAAAACAATATCGCCCTGCAAGCTGTTATGAAATCTAACGTTACTATAATATAAGGCATCTCGGAAACCGAGTTGCATAAACATTAAAATATCAGCAAAGGAAATTCCTGCTAAAGCCACAGCTAGACGAGTTTTTTCTCTTGTTAGTTGTAGCCACGACAGAGGTATTTTTTGACTCATTTTATAGGCATCCAAGCACAGTTAGCAATTTTAGATTTTTCCTTGAATTCATTGTGATGACTCGGAGCAAATTTATAGAATCAGAACATTTGTAATCCAAAATATCAAATCATAAATTGGTATTATTGCTCGCCAATAACTTGATTAGTTATTAATATCGACAACAACTTTGGCGTAAGTTAAACCAGAAACTCTCTGGCTATCTTCTGGAGACAGAGCAATTTTCACTTCTACGACTCTGGCATCCACATCTGCAGCTGGATCTGTATTCAGCACATCTTTTTTACCAATTTTTCTGCCAATTTCAGTGACAGTTCCTTTTAATTCGCCGCTAAATGCTCCATTATCGCTGCTGATAGTGGCGTTTTGACCAATACGCACTTTACCAATACTGTCTTCGGCGACTTCAGCAATTACAAACATTTGGCTGGTTTGTCCAATTTCAGCAATGCCATTTGCACCGATCGCTTCGCCTGATTTGGTGTAAACTTTTAAAATCTCTCCAGCAATTGGTGCTTGAACGTAGCTTAACTTGAGTTCTGCTTCGGCTCTTCTAATATTTGCGATCGCATTACTAACTTGGGCTTGCGCTATTTGCACATCGGTAGGACTAACGTCTAAGATTCTGCTCAGTTTGGCCTTTTCTTCATCGATTTGTCTTTGCAAAGTTGCTACGGTTTTATCACGGTTAACTTTGGCTTCGATTAGCTGCTGTTGCAAAGTTGCTAAATTTTGTATTTGGGTAGCTCTGGCTTCGGCAAGTTGCTGTCGTATAGTTGCCAATGTTTGCTTTAGCGTAGCTTGGCTTTCGGCCACCTGTTGATTAGAAGTTACTGCACTCAAGCGTCTTCTGTCCCGCTCTTGCTGAGAAATGGCACCTTCTCTGTATAAATAATCATAGCGTCCGGCATCGACTTGAGCATTGCGCTGTTCGGCTCGAATACGTGCGACTGTTGCTCTGAGAGCATCTCTTTGCCCACTGAGTTCAGCTTCTAAGCGATTTACGGTTGCTTGTTGGACAAGTTTATCACCACTTAACTGAGCTGCAATCCGCGCGATCGTTGCTTGTCCTGCATTCCTTTCCCCAATTAACTGTGCTTGTAGGCGAGCAATAACTGCTCTTTGGGCTTGAATATCTCTTGGAGATCCGGCTCTGATTTGCGCTAAATTGGCACGGGCTTCTTGCACTTTGGCTTTTGCCTCTTGTAGTCCGGCTATTTGGGTATCGCGGTTATCCAAAATTGCGATAATTTGGCCTTGCTTTACCTGTTCACCCTCTCTCACCAGAAGTTGCTGAATTCGTGACGATGGTGCTAATCCTGATGATGGCGCGGACAATTTAACAACTTCGCCTCGTGGTTCCAAACGCCCAACAGCACTAATGCTATTGGTAGATGGCATTACAGGGGCAGATGTAGTTAGTTTTCTCAGCTGCTCGATTTTTGCTGTACCTAGTATCCCAGCAGCGATTACTATTGGCACAGCTACAGCGATACCCCACCAAATCTTAGGTTGTTCTTGATTAAATGCCTGCTCACTTGGCTTTGGCTTTTCAGTCACCCTTGACATAGTATGTTGCCCATTTACCTGAATTGTGCTAATGGAAGTAAAAATAAAAGGGTTTTTAATCAACAGCCAGCCACCTAGGACAAACAATAGTAGTTTAAAGCTGGGTATGGCTTAAAATCCATCGCGTGATGAACGCTTAACACTATGGCTTTACAAAATGGTGTTTTCTATAGTGCTTCTTGTTTGTATGCACTACATTTTGACCTCACTTCCATTCCTCTCTCCTTTTAGGAGAGAGGCTTTGAGGCATACTCCCCAACGTTAGCTCTTAAGGGGCTGGGGGTTAGGTCTGTATTGAAACCTAGAAACGCTATAGTAGCTGGCTATTCAATAACTCTGAGTATTGAGTGCAATGAACGTTAGCAAAATTCACAAGCAGTATGAATCTAGATGTATAGACGCGATGTATTGTGTCTATACACAAAATCCTAAATTGGTATGATGCGGTACTTTACTGCTACATTCACTACGGCTATAGTTAGCCACAAAATTGAAAAGAAACATCAAAAATAGATTGTTGCCTTTGCTGGATACAATCTTGGTACAAAAGTTAGTCTTCCTTAAGTGAATCAAGGATTAATTAACTAAAAAATATCTGTCAACTTGAGCATTTCTAACATTAGAGTTTCCTTAACTTTCTGGTCAATGACTTAGCACGGCTAGTTGCTTGCACCTACCAAGACAACAAACCATTTTGTGATATTGGCTTCAAAGACCTTACTATTCTCGCTGTTGCTGTTTTAGGACTCCATTAAACTCTCGTTGAATGAATTCTACATTTATCCGTTACGCGAAAACGTAACAGAGCCTACAGATGAGGGGGATAAGAGAGATGATTAAGTAGGGAGATCAAATAGAACTGTGGTCATGTAATTTTCTGCCCAAGCTGGGCCAAAAGCTTTTTCTAGTACGCGGCGGGTTTTATCGTTTTGCTGCTGTTTGGTGCAGTAATTATGTTGTCCAGCGAGATTTTGTGTGACTTGTTCAGCTGAAACAGGATGTGAGGCGATCGCTTGGGTGCAATGAATGTCTAAAAATTCTCGCACACGCGAGAGAAACATTGTTTCTTCTTCAGGGGAACCGGGGCGCACAAAGATACAAAAATCTGAAAAAATATCTCCCCATTCAGGTAATTCACGGGGTTGGGAAAAGTTAAGCACTGTTAGCTGTGTCAGTGCAGAAGTATAAGATTCTGGTAAGGTACGGTCTATTTGGATTGGAGAAAGGTCTGCGATCGCTGCACTAATTTGCCCTCTACCCCCAACTAAATCGCAACCAAACATTGGCAGGTTGTATTCGGGACGGGGAAACATGACGCAGTGCAAAATATCCAGCATATTTCCGATTTTCGCCAGTTCCAAGTGCATTTTCCGAAACTGGGGCGTTTGATAGCAACGATTTTCAATTGTCAGTTTTTCCCCTTCTAGTCTACCTTCCACATACCCCAACTCATCAGGCAGATGGTAGGGCGATAGATCCAGGTGCTGATGCCAAGCTGCTTCAATACAATCAGCTAGCTGACGAATTAGGGGATGTTGTTGCTCACGCAGCGAGGGTGTAGAAGTAAATGACATATTCTAGTTGGGAATGCGATCTAGTGGCCAGTCTACAACCTGTTGTGCCATAGCTGTTGTGGTCTGCAATATAAGCAAACACTTGCACTCAGCCAACGTAAATTTATAAGACAGATGCTTTTCAGAAGGATTATTTATTTTGTAGTCTAGGTTACAGAATTAATTTTAGATTAGCCCATTGGTAAAGGCTAATAAAAAGCCATGAAACTAGATTCTCGTAGACCAGATTTTGCTGTGCAACCAAGAAGACAGAATCTGGAAGGTTTGCAGCAGTTAAGAGCTTCTAATTGGGTGAAGCTTTTGCAACTTCCCAACCCCTTTAGTTTTGACGAAGCACTTTTATTGTGTCCGGTTTCAGCAGATGAGTGGCTAGCCTGGATTCCAGATCATGGCGAAGCAATACTCAATATTAGACAATTTAGTTATTAGTCATTGGTCATTGGTCAATTACTTGGGTTGAAAGACTATTGCCAGAAATCTGTGGCATCGTATCCCAGTTCTGCGAGCATATGCCGTAACAGGGGTAAACTGAGTCCTATTACATTGGTATGACAGCCTTCGATTTTTTCTACGAAGAAACTACCAAAACCTTCAATTGCAAAGGCTCCAGCACACTTGAGGGGTTCACCTGTGGCAACATAAGCTTTAATGGCGTGATCGCTCATTTGAGCAAAGTAAACTCTTGTAACTTGAGACTTGACTATAGTGCGATTTTGCTGACGGTCAATTAAGACATGGCCCGTGTACAAGTCGCCGAAGTTACCTTGCATTATCTGCCAACGTGCGATCGCTTCAGAGAAGTCTGCTGGTTTGCCGTAAATTTCATTATTCATGGACAGAACCGAATCACAACCCATAATCAAAGCCGATTCAAACTGTGGGGCTACAGTTTCCGCCTTGTACTGGGCAAGAGTTTTAACCAATTCTGCTGGTTCACTTAATTCAATTTGCGACTCATCAAAATCACTTGCTCGAACTATCGGTTCAATACCAACAGTTTGCAGCAGGCGGCGTCGGGCTGGGGAAGCTGAAGCAAGTACAAAAGGTGGAATTTTCATGAGATTTCAGAAAAACTTCGTAATTGGGTATTGGGTATTAATCAATAATTAATAGTTCTTCTTCCCCTGCCTCCTCTACTCGCTACTCCTCAATTAATAAACAGAAAAAGAATTTACAACCTCATCAATCATTCGTTTAACTTTCTGCCAACGTTTTTCAGGAATTGAGGCATTGAGGGTAAAAAGTTTACCACGGCTAACAGCGACGCTGGCGATGTTATGTCGTTGCTGTTGATTAGGGAGTTTAACCTCATACTCTAAAAGGTAGTATGTTTTTCCGTCTACTTCTCGCTGTGCAGCATTGACTAATTCAGCCGAACGACCAGATTCAGGAGGCGCAAGAGCAGCTTTTCCCAATTTATATCCTACTTCTGTTGGCGTTCCCAATTCTGACAAAGTTTTGCCTTCTGGAACTGGGCTAATCACAACAGAAACATTTTCAGACACCTCAATCAAATCGTGGAAAACCACATCTGGCCCATTGGCAACTTTAACTTGCAGCCAGCCGTTAGGATATAAAAACTGATAGCCATCATCAGAGTCTACAAAGCTTTTGAGTCCAGCCGCAGCCGCTACAGCAGAATTACTCAGGCTGAAATTCAACACCAGTAGCAAAATTAATACAATTCGTTTCCACATTTCTAAAGATTCCTTTGGGCTGGAGACAACACCAAGCTTGCATCATTTCTCGTTATTATTCTCCCATCAACAGGGACGCTTCGGATGAGGCATTAAATGTTGACAAATACTCTCTGGTGTATCACCTTACTGAAGAAGCGGTGTGAAATTATCCCCCTTGCCTCTTTGTCAATCCATTTTTATTATCTGGAAACTCGCTCAAGGTGGACTTGTATATACACAGTAGGATTCTTGGCGAGGGTTGAGGTCGTAAGGACTTTTGCAAGGGGTCTATTTTCTCAAATACAGCGCCTACATAGCTTTTACTATTATCTTATTTAGACGATAAAAGAGCGATATTCACTAATTATCCCTGAATACAAAACTCAAAGTTACGGTTATGTCATTGGCAAAATATTCTAGGTTTAAACTACTTAGATACATTGGAATTTTTCTCATTACTGCCTGTTTGCTATTTGCTTGTTATGCTTCAGCGCCAACTAAATTGAAACGCCCTCCCTTAAGAGTGGTATTTGGATCTTTTATTGGTGAGTATCCAGGCATAATTGCTCAAAAAAAAGGATTTTTTAAAGCCCAAGGGGTAGATGTGGAACTAATTTATAAACGATACACCCAATTGGAAAGAGCAAATTTCAGTGCGGGTAAATATGATGGTATTACATCGTCCTTGGGAAGTCTTATAATTTTGACTGCCACAAATCCCGATATACAAGGCGTGATCATTATAGATGAATCAATAGGGGCAGATGTAGTAGTTGCCCAATCACAAATTAAAACCGTCGCTGACTTGAAAGGGAAAAAGCTGGGTACAAATCTAGGCGGTTTTAGCGAAGTTTTCATGGCTGAGATGTTGAAAGCTGCTAACTTAACTAGCGATGATGTTAACTTGGTTAAATTAGAGGCTTTAGAAATTCCTCAATACCTGAGCAATAATGTTATTCAAGCTGGACATACTTGGGAACCTCATCTTTCTGAAGCTATTAAATTAGGGGGACATATCCTATTTACCAGCAAACAAACTCCTGGCTTAGTTTTAGATATGATTATCTTTCGTAATGATGTAATCCGCGATCGCCCCGAAGATATTCGTGCATTTGTGCAAGGATGGCTGCAAGCCTCGACCTACTGGAAAGCAAATGTTCAGGAAGGAAACGCGATCATCAGTAAAGCGTTAAAAATTCCTAGCAATACACTCTCTCTGGAAGGAGTAAACCTAAGTGATTTAGGTGAAAATCAAAAATTATTTCAATCTAGCAACCCCAACTCTATCTACAAAACTGCGAAGATATATGCAGACTTTTTTATTCGTTCTGGAAACGTGACGCGCATTCCTGAGCTAAATAGTTTGTTTAATTCTTCTTTCTTGAATTCTGCCTCCTAGTTTAAAGCTATGCAGTACTCTCCTTTGGGCAGTATCCGTACAAAGTTGATCGCCTCGTTTCTCATTGTTGCTTTGATTCCGTTGCTGTTATTGGCATTTATCAACAAACAGACAACTGAAAAAGCACTAACTGAGAACGCTCAACAAGCCCTATCTGCGGCGGCTAACGAAACTAGTAACAGAATAGATGCTTTTATTGATGGAAATCTCAATGCTGTGCGTGTAGAGGCGATTTTACCAGGTTTGGCACGCTACCTCAGCCTAACTCCAAAACAGCGAGATGACAGCCCCGAAATGCAATTGGCTACAGAAACATTAATCCGTCTCAGCCGCAAAGATATGCTCAATATTCTCTCCTATGCTTTGCTCGACTTAAACGGAAAAAATGTATTGGATACATATACATCGAACATTAGCCAAGATGAATCAGTTCAAGACTATTTTAAAGAACCACTGCAAACTGGATTATCCTTTGTTTCTAGCATGAAGCAATCGCCGAAAATTCCCGGCCTTGTTACCCTCTTTTTTAGTAGTCCGGTTCGCAAT
This sequence comes from Nostoc sp. FACHB-888, assembly GCF_014696655.1. Lineage (NCBI taxonomy): Bacteria > Bacillati > Cyanobacteriota > Cyanophyceae > Nostocales > Nostocaceae > Nostoc > Nostoc sp. FACHB-888. The sequence goes on from NZ_JACJQM010000012.1 coordinate 57,790, forward strand.
GCCAAGGGAGATATATTAGGTGTATTACGTGTTTCATACAATGCTACTGTTGTCCACCAGTTAGTAACTCGACAAACTGAAAGGGCTGGGGCAAAATCTTTTGCTATTCTTTTAGATGAAAATAATATTTATTTGGCACATAGCACTGCACCACAACTACTTTTTAAATCAATTGTGCCTCTGTCGTTAGATGTTCTAACTCAACTACAAAGAAAAGAGTATTTACCTAATTCTCCTATTAAACAATTGGCAAGTAATGAGTCAAAACTTAAGCAAGCATTAGATAATGAACAGTCCTATTTAATTGCATCTTTGGAAGCAACAGGTAATCAGGTCAATATGATTGCGATCGCTCGTTTAAAATATAAACCTTGGTCTGTGTTGTTCGCACAGCCCCTTGCTGTTGCCCTAGCACCTGTAGAAAAGCAAATTCACGACACAATGTTGCTATTTGCAATTATCGCTTCAGTAGTGACATTCATCGCTTGTGTCATTGGACAACTGCTAACAAAGCCAATAATTTACCTGACCAATATAGTTTTCCAGTTTACCGCAGGTAACTTAGATATCCGCGCCAAAATTAGCTCAAAAGACGAAATAGGTCAACTGGCGAAATCGTTTAATAACATGGCACTTCAGTTACAAACATCTTTTGAAACTTTGGAACAACGGGTACAAGAGAGAACAGCAGAGTTAGTAATTGCTAAAGAAAAAGCAGAAAATGCAAATCAGAAATTAGAACAACTAGTAAATCTAGATGGTTTGACTCAGGTGGCTAACCGTCGCTGCTTCGATGAACGACTGCAAGCAGAATGGAAACGCCTTGCACGAGAACAACAACCCTTGTCATTGATTTTATTTGATGTTGATAAATTCAAACTTTACAATGACTACTATGGTCATCTTAAAGGTGATGATTGCCTAATCAAGATAGCGCAAACAATGCAACAGATCCTTCATCATCGTCCTGCTGATCTAGTAGCACGTTACGGAGGAGAAGAATTTTTGGTACTCCTCCCCAATACAGATTTAGTAGAAGCGATCAAAGTAGCACAAAGTATTCAACAAGCGATTCAAAATCAGGCCATTCCCCATGCACAGTCTGATATTAAAAATATCGTCACACTGAGTTTGGGTATTACTTCTGTTATACCCACTTGCGACATCAAGCCAGATACACTCATCGCTTCAGCCGATAAAGCACTGTACAATGCCAAACAAAAAGGGCGCGATCGCTATTGTACTCATTAGATTGATCATGCCGTATGCGACTTTCTCTCAAACCTAACCGATCACTTCAAACAACAACTCTGGAGAGTTCAACGAGAACACAAAAAACCCCGACTTGATAGCCGAGGCAGATGGGAGAAGTCTAAATGTCGATGAGAGATAGCTATATCGAAATCTGCTTTTCTTAGCTAACACCAGTTAGATAGTTGAGTTTGGTTTTTGCTAAGTTATGTAAATAAATATAACAACAATATTACAAATAGTCAACTGGACTTGACAGAAAAAGGCTGATAGCCGTTATAAGACCTACTTATCAAGAAAGGCAGAGGGCAGATCGCGCAGCGTGTCGTAGACAAGGCAGGAGGCAGAAGGAATACTGTTTTCTGCTCTCTGCCCGTGACCAAGAGAACTTGGGTATAAGACCCCCATCAAATTTTCAATTTGGTGGCTCAAGTTTTAGGAGGGATCAGAATCCCCTTCTAAACAAAACCTTCTGCCCTCTGCCTCCTGCCTCCTGCCTTCTTCAACAGGGATAGTGTGGAATTGTTTTTGGAGATGTGGTGAATGAAGTAGGGAGAATAAAACGGGTTACTAGCTAAGATAGTGGGATGAAAATGAGAACCGATCTGCTTTGGGGAGTAGAAAAACTGAGCAATTAGCTGCATAAATCAGGGTGGTCGGAATTAAGCCAGAGATTAGAAAAGCTAGCGACTAGATCACCAAAGTCTTTACAATTCCTTTGTTGGCTACAAAAAGTATTTCTCGACCTATGACGAATCAAGCTCCTATCCCGGTTATTGTCAACGGTGCTGCTGGTAAAATGGGCCGTGAGGTGATTAAGGCAGTGGCGCAAGCGCCTGACTTAAACCTAGTGGGTGCAATTGACCACAGTTTGGAACATCAAGATAAAGACGCTGGAGAATTGGCGGGTTTAAGCGAACCCCTAGAAGTGCCAATTACCAATCAATTAGAACCGATGTTGGGGTATGTAGCTGGCGACAGACAATCTCCTCCAGGGGTGATTGTAGACTTTACTCATCCCGATTCAGTTTATGACAATATTCGTAGTGCGATCGCTTACGGTATTCGTCCTGTAATCGGCACCACTGGGTTAAGTCCAGAACAAATTCAAGACTTGGCAGACTTTGCTGACAAAGCTAGCACTGGTTGTCTAATTATTCCTAACTTTTCCATTGGTATGGTGCTATTGCAACAAGCCGCAGTCGCAGCCTCCAAGTATTTTGATCATGTAGAAATTATTGAACTGCATCACAACCAAAAAGCTGATGCTCCCAGTGGTACTGCCATTCAAACGGCGCAGTTACTTGGAGAATTCGGTAAAACTTTTAACCCTGCTATTGTAGAAGAAACAGAGAAATTACCAGGAGCTAGAGGTAGTATCGCAGATGAAGGGATTAGAATTCATAGCGTGCGCTTGCCAGGATTGATTGCTCATCAAGAAGTTATTTTTGGCGCAGCAGGACAGATTTATACTTTACGACATGATACGAGCGATCGCGCTTGTTATATGCCAGGAGTGCTACTAGCAATTCGTAAAGTCTTAGCGCTAAAGTCGTTAGTATATGGATTAGAAAAGATACTTTAAACACACTATTGGGCATTCATTACTCACCACTCATGTTAGTACCTCTGACTCGCCAAAAACTTGAACAAGTTGTCCCTCTAATTGCCACTGGTTTGCAGTACAAGTACTACTGGGGGAAGTTCTCAAATTTTTTGCAACGGCTGTTAATTTCCGTAGTTGCGGTAGTTGTCATTTTGCTTGTAACAGTCGTTTTCAGGCTTGAGTTTGCTTCAATAGAACTTGTGCTAGGGATAATTAGCGCTTTTTTTTGGTTGTGGTATCCGATCTTTCAAGCAAGTATGCGGAATTTACAATGCCGCCGTTATAAGTACGGCGGCTTTTTCCGTGGTCGAGTGCTAGATTGGTGGATTACAGACCAGTTGGTAGGTAAAACCGAAACAGTCAACAACAAAGGCGAATTGGTGATTGTAGAAAACCGAGAAAAACAGATTAACTTAGAGGTGGGTGATGAAACAGGATTTAGCATTGAGTTTGTAGCACCATTACGTTCTGCCTACAAAGTTATTACTCGTGGTCAAATTGCAGAAATGGTAGTTATGTCAAATCGCCCAGATTTGAGCAGTATTGAAGAATTCAGCGATATATATTTTCCTAGTAGTGATCTGTGGGTTAGCGATTATCCTTATTTACGGCGAGATTTCTTTAACGAAGTTAGTCGCCGCTTGCGTGAAGACAAACAACAAAAGCAAAGGCCGCGCCGACGGCGTCGTAGCGTGGAAGAGTAAACTAGTCACTAATCAAAAGATTTACAAACGAGATAATCCAGGTTCCTTGCTCGGCACTGATTAATAAAAATATCTGGATCTTCAATAATTTTAAAATAGTATTTGCCATAGAAAGTCCATAGAGCCGACGTTTTTAACTTCCCCGATTTCCATCTTGTCCATAGGCTTGCCAAGCTAAATCTACCAATCCATCAACGATCGCAGCAGCTACAACTGCATTACCTTTGCGGCTGTCAATTGTAATGTGAGGCACTAGAGAGTCTTGTAAGCGCCCCTTTGCTTCATCAACATTAACAAATCCGACTGGAGTTGCAATTATCAAAGCAGGTCTAATTTCCTCCGCTTCAATTAAATCCAACAGTGCTGTTAGTGCTGTTTGCGCTTGACCAACTACAAAAATGCCCTCTGGATAACGCTTTGCTAAGGTTTCTATTCCCCATGCTGCCCGAGTTTTTTCTTTTTGAGGGCGTGTTAGTGCGTCCATGCTGCAATACACCGGATTAGCAAAGGTGTTTTGAATCTCGTAGGCAATACCTACTTGTACCATTGGAACATCTACCACAATCGTGGTACGCGCGGCTAGCGCTGCTGCCCCTGCTTGCAAGGCACGCTCAGAGAAACGAACCAAAGACTTATACTCAAAATCAGCTGTAGAGTATATTACCCGACGCACAATCTCATACTCTGCGGGTGAAAAGACATGATTTTCAATTTCACCATCAATGATTGCTAAACTTTGAGCATCAGTTACGTGCCATTCCATCTTCGTTGAGGTTCTCAAATATTAGCTTTCAGCTTATCAGCTTCAGGGAGTTAGGAGTTAAGAGTTAGGAGTTAATTAAAAACTCATAACTCAGCATTGGCTCAATGCCCCGCTACTGCTAACATAACTCAGCACTCATAACTCATTACTGGAAGAAGGCCGACTAAAAACAGGAGATAGGTAGGCAACCAACACGCCAATAAGAAACCCAGAGATATTGCGAACTAAAGGTAGCCAGTCGCTTGTACGTGTTACCACTGGCCCAATGCCAAAGGCAATAAACAAGATTCCCCACAAAGGTGAGAAAATTAAAGCCCATTGCCAAGCGAAAATTTGTCCTTTCTCGCGGGGTTGAGCTGCAAATCCACAAATTATCCCACCAATAACTGAGGTAATCAAGGTGAGAATCCACTGCTCTCGTGGCAGTCCGGGGACAACATTGCAACCACCCTTAAGTAAACAGCCTTTCACTGATTCTAAGGCTTGCAGAATGGCTTGGTCTTCGCCTTGTTCGCGGACAAAGAACAAATTACCGAAGCGGGTTTGCAGTTCTATCCAGAAAGTTCGGGGTAAAAGTTCATAAACAGCATCGCCGACGCTAAAACTGAGGATGTTACCGCCACGAGAATCGGCAACTAGTAAAATGCTTTTGTCATCCAAACCCCAATATTTTATGACTGCCCGACCTGGGGTGCGGTCATATTGAGTTAATACTCGCAATTTCCAGCCCGTATCGGCTTCAAACTGTTCTAAATCTTTGACAAGCTTTTCTTCTTGGAGGACAGGAAGAGATTTTGCTAAGTCTACAACTGGGGTAAAAGTGCTAGGGAGTAACTCAGGATTGTCATAAGCCAGTGCTGGGGGAGAATGCATCACCCAAATTGACCCAGCCAGAAAAAATACTGCAATAGATACCAGAATTCGTCGCCAAAAACAAGATTGCATGAACGTTTTTATACAAATATCAACGGTAAAAGCGAACAAGTTGTTTTAAAAGAGTAGTGGAAAAGTGATACTTCTTTACACTTGTTTACTTTACTCTAATCTAAGGGATCAAAGCAAAGCGTTTTTGGGGAGTGGGAATTGGGAGTAGTATTCGTGATATACAGAGATAAGGCGCATTTTGTCAATCAGTCAAAATACTCAATATCTTTTAATAACAATGATAATCGTGGATGGATAGAGGCTTATTAGTTATACATTTCATGCCTATGGTTGCTTTTTTATTATCATTATCATCAGAAAAAATTAACAACTCAAAATTGACTAAGCCATAGCGAAGTTCCCCATACAATAAAAAATGAATGATTAGAGGTGAGAGATGACTAACAAAGAATTATTAATCCAAGAAATAGAAAATTTACCGCCGGAGTTGCTAACAGAAGCACTCGATTTGATACGTTCTATTAAGGTTAACTATACAAAAAAGGAGTTGGAATTAGGTCAGCTTGAACCTATCCCTCTAAGCGATTCTAGAGAAACTTCTAGTGAGAAAGAGCAACTTACATACCGTCCTGCTTCCGGGCGTTCTATTCTTCGACACGCCAGCACTTGGGAAGGTAACGACTTTGAAGAATGCCTTCAAGCAGTATATGCTACCCGTGGTCAAGCTAAATTTGATGACGAAAACCTATTTTAATAATGCATTTACTTGATACAAATCATTGTAGTGCCATTATTTTAGGTGAGCCAAATGTTATCCGTCGCGTGAATGAAGTTGGAGAAAATAACATTGCCACTTGCGTAATTGTCCAGGGTGAACTGACATTCATGATGGAAAAATCCCAACGCAAGGAAAATAATCTGGCTCGCTTGACAGAATTTTTAGAAGATATTCGTATCTATCATAGTACTTGGTTCATAACAGAAATTTGGGAACAAGCACATTTCTCCTAGAAAGACGGCTTCATTAAAATATGCTTCACCTATTTTCCCAAATTGCCAAATACAATGCCAAAGTTTATCCATAAACAAAAAAATCACTTTTTTTTAAGCTAATGAAATAGTACGTTTTGACACAGCAACAAGGAAGATTAGCAATGCCCCATGCCCTTTTTTTGGTCAATCTTCATCATCAAAATTGTTTTCCCAGCTGGCAGCGTCGTTGTAACCGTCATTAGTGCGGTACACTTCTGCTTTGCTCCGGCGATTTTCTTGCTTGAGTACTTCTCGTTCTCGCAACGTTAGTGGTGGTTTTTCATTGCTTGGCAAGCGATCGCCTGTTCGCCTCGTGGGTTTTTGGCGCGTGAAGTTCCTCCAAGCAGCTTTCGCGCCAATCAAGACGCTGCGTGTACCTACTTGCAGATTTTGAGCCTGTTTTTTGGCACTATCAAGACTTTGATCAACTTGTTTCACAACTTGATTAGCACTTTTTACACCTTCACTGACATCATCAGTTAAGTCAGTAATTTCCAAACCAGTCACACGGATAGCTTCTAGAGTGGGCGGTAACTCCCGCGAGAGTGTATCAAATAGCTTTTCTGCACTACGAGCCGCGCGTGCTAACTCCTGCAAAGCTGGTATTGCCGCCACTAGAACCGCAGTCAAACTTGTGGCGACTAAGAGTAAAGAAAGTCCCAACCAAAACAGGGGGTCAATCACGGTAATATCATTTATGAGCGTTCTAATTGCTGGGGAAGAGAATCTGAGTCTTCAACAGATGTTTGCCGCTTCAAGACTTGGCTTTCTCGTTGGCTGGCATCTACACCTGCTGCGATCGCTTCCCGTAACCTATCTAAAGTCTCATCCCAATTTCGTAATGCGCTAGCAGATAAACGATCTGCCTGGATTTGCACACTCGTTGATAAATCTTCTGCCAATTCTGGGATAGCACTGGCAGATTTTTTCAAAATTTTACGCGTTTCGCGCCCTGTGCGAGGAGCCGCAAGCAATCCGGTTAAAGCACCGATGGTAGCTCCCAGCATCAAACCGCCAAAAAATACTCCAGAACGGTTATTAGACATCTTGTTGTTTCTCTCCTTACACCCATTTTAAGTGGGTTTTCTCTCCTTGTAAGACTCCACCGATTTTATTCAGTTAATCTATCGTGACAAAATTTAAGCCAAAAATGTTGCTTTTATTCATTAATTAAAACCATTAATTACTTATAATTCAAAACTCACAGCGTTTCGTCCGCCCCGTGTCACCGCGTCTCTATGTCAGCCCTAATTATAAATGTTCATGTGAACTTGACATAACTCATTTTGCAACAGTTTTTTTCCCGGATGTTAAATCTAGCCTACGAAAATAACGCTGCCAGATTTGCTGTCCTAGCAAAAGTAGACTGATAATTTGCCGCACTTGTTGGATTTGCATTTGTAGTACTTGATTTTTTTGCCGTAATTTATAAATATTATCGTGGCTGATATAAATATTTTCAGGCGCTTTATTAAGTGCTACATGGGTACAATTTTCATAGGCGGTAAACTGATCTGCTATGTATGCTAGCTGCTGCTTGATCTGCCACATCCGCCAAGCCAGATAGAGTAGTATCAGCGAAATGAGGGTGTTAACGAGGATAACTAAAATTACCATTGTTTATCTTCACAATATCAACTTTGAGAAATTGTTCTATATACTTGACTTGGCTCTTAATTTAATGATCAAGAACTAAAGGATAAAAAGTATGGTATGAAGTACAGCCAAGATTATGGCAACAAAAAACAGTTAGATAATGCTCTAAGCATTATTTAAAGCCTTTACTCGGTGAAAATTAGTTTAACAAAGGCTGATGGCTAAAAAATCGCCAATTCGCCAATTCTGTAACAATGATATGTCCACACCTCGTAAAACCACAGCTACAATTGCCTTATGATTCACGACTCGGTTTGCGAAATCAACCCGTATGCTCAATAAGCCCCAGCATTACTATGTTCCGCTCCTTCTCCTGATAATCCTAGACAATTTGTGACCTTTGTGGAATGTAAGCGCAATGGTGTAGCCCCTTCAATAGACGGTGAGAGAACTACACTACACTCCTTACCGCAGGCTCGCCAGTATCACCTTTATTATTGTGCTTTTACCTCTACCAGTTTTCCACTCTATCGCGTGAAGTTAACTAAAATTTTGCCTGTAAAAACCTCATTAGTAGTCTATAAAGGCAACAATGCTTGGTTTATGGTAAGAAAATCAAGTTCTTTTTTCCCCTCTGCTTTCCCTGCTTGTCTCCACACGTCAGTTTTGGATTGCGAGTACTAGTGGTTTACCGAGCAAAAATTGCTGTATGTGCTGTGGGTATAAAGGAAAAGTGGGAAAGGAAAGAGTTCATTAATTCCTCTTCCTTTAACTTTTATAATTTTCTCAGCCGCGGTCTTACCCATCTTCCCTTAACCTTTAACCTCTTTCTTGTTGAAGGCTTCCCCCTGGTATTTTACTAATCTGTTACTGATAATGATTATTTTTTCTATACATCCAGTAGGAGGTGAGGATGTCAAAAAAGTTACCATCCGCTAATTGCTTACGAACCATTTTTGTTGCTTTGACAATTGGATTTGTTGGGTGTGGAACTCAAGCTGCAAGAACTGCATTCACTCAAACTTCCGCACAGGTAAATGAGAATCTTCCTCAAGTAGTAGCAACCACAAGTGTATTATGTGACTTAACCAAACAAATTGCTGGGAATACAGTTAACCTCAATTGCTTAATTGATCCTAGTGCCAATCCTCAATCTTATAAACCAAAGCCGGAAGATCGTAAAGCCATTGAGCAAGCTAATCTTATTCTTTATAGTGGCTATAATTTAGAACCAAATTTGATCAAATTAATTAAAGCTACTAAAAACACTGCACCTAAAATAGCTGTTGGGCAACTTGCAGTGTCTAAGCCACAACAATTTCAGAAAGGCGGAAAGAAGGTAACGAATCCTCATCTTTGGCACAATACCAAGAATGCTATCAGGATGGTGGAGATAATTAATAGTAACCTGAGAAAATTAGAATCTAGCAATGCAGAAGCTTATACTAACAATACTAAAAGAATCACAAATGAACTCACTCAACTAGATAGCTGGATTAAGTCAAGAATTACTAGTATTCCTGCTAAAGAGCGCAAGTTAGTTACAACCTCTAACGCACTGAGTTATTACGCCAAAGCATATGGTATTCCATTAGCAGGGGGATTGCAAAGTATTAGTACTAACGGAAATTTGACACCTACAACAAAAGTTAAAAATTTGGTTACAAATATTAAACGAGCTAAAGTATCAACAATTTTTTCTGAAGCGGCAATTAACCCTAATTTGCTTGAATCTGTAGCCAGAGAAGCTGAAGTTAACATTTCTGACAGAAAGTTGTATACTGAGGGACTTGGTGAAATAGGAAGCGAGGCAGACACTTATCAGAAAATGATGATTACTAATACACGCACAATTGTAGAAGGTTTAGGAGGAACGTATTTAATGTTTAAAATTAAACCTCCTAAGTAATTCTAGTTTTAATTAATCTGATAAACCGAGCTTTTTAGATTACATAAAATCCGGTTTATCAGTCTATTTTTGAGGACTAAAATGAGAGCGCTACTTGTCTTTTAATCTGATATCAATAACAGTTGCATTGAAGTTGTAGTTAAAGCCTTCCAACTCAAATGGCATTCCAATTTTAACTTTACTATTACCCAGAACTGGACCATTCTCAGTTACCTGGGCTTTGCCATCTAAAGTCAAAAGCAAATCTGTACTAAAATTGTTGGTTTTTGGATCTGGTAATTCTTTAACAGTGCCATCAGGTTGGAAAACATTGACTGTTCTAGGTAGTTGTTGAATGGATTTAATCTCAATCTGCCCGTGGGGTTGATTGCGGATAATCACATTAGTTTTTCCACCTTTTTTTAATCCTTTGTCAAATAGTTGTTCAGGGTCACGGACATTCAAACCACGAACTACTAAGTCTACTTCTATAGGTACTGTTTTTGAGCCGATTTGGGCAACAGAACCAGAAGTGCCAGGAAAGACAAAGATGCCAAATATAACTAGCAGAATTACTAGGGCAGCACCTAAATCTAAGAGGTTGATTTTGCCGAACAAGCGACCTTTTGAATCTAAAATAGCCATAAAAAATTTTACGAGGTAATAGCGAAGTAATTGATTGTAGCAAGAAGGTTTTCGATAGGAACGGCAATTTTACCTATTTGGTAATAACTTAAAGCGGCTTGGTGTTGCGGTTATGCGACAGTTCACAAGTTAGTGCGGCAGCTAACCCTCAAATTTTTGCCCGTTAAGACTGAGGCACCCAGAATGTAATATCTAGTGTTTCAGCTTATCTGTAGAGGGAATCTCCTAATCCTTGAAATACGGTAGATTTGCGTAAATATTATCTGTATTACAACTCCTTTGGTCTTGAGTTAAGAATGCAACTTAGAATACTCTAAATCCGTCTCATAACTTGTCCCATAATTTTATGTTCTCCCGAAATAATCTTTAGAGCGTATTATGTTCAATTGGAAAGGTTTTGTTGCAAGTTACCGTGTGTGGCGGCGTCGCTGGTTTTATCCCCTAATTTCGGTGGTAGTCGCCCTGAGTCTGTGCCTGAGTACACCCCTGCCTGGAAGAACTTTAGACTTCTTGCCTCTTATATTGCAAGGAGTCCAGGTACTTCAGCTTTCTAATATATCCGATCGCCAGGAAACTGATATTGGTAAGCAGATTAATCAGCAAATAGTGGGGGGTCAAGTCAAACTTTACCGGAATTCTGAAGTTAATCGCTATGTAGAACAAATTGGTCGGCGTTTAGTAGCTAATAGCGATCGCCCCAACCTACCATTTACCTTCCAAGTAGTTGATGATGATGCTATTAATGCCTTTGCGACTTTAGGAGGTTATGTATATGTCCACACAGGTTTGCTGAAAGCCGCAGATAATGAAGCAGAACTCGCAAGTGTAATTGCCCATGAAATTGGTCACATTGGCGGGAAACACCTGGTTAAACAGATGCGGCAAAGAGCGATCGCTAGTGGTTTAGCAACAGCAACCGGTTTAGATCGTAATATAGCCGTGGGCATTGGTGTAGACCTTGCCTTGAATCGTCCCCGCAGTCGTCAAGATGAATTTGATGCCGATCAAAGAGGATTACGAACTTTGACACGCGCTGGTTATGCCCAGTCTGGGATGGTTTCTTTTATGCAAAAGCTACTGAAAAAGGGTGGTTCTACTCCGACATTTTTGAGTACGCACCCCGGAACTAGCGATCGCATTGATAACCTCAGACGTGCAATTAAATCGCAACCTAGCAAAGGAAATTATGGGTTGGATAATGCTAGTTATAAAGCTAATATTCGACCATTAGTAAGGTCTTGAGGTATTAGGCATCGGGCATTGGGCATTGGTTATTCCCTTTGTCTCCCTCATCCCCCTCATCCCCCTCATCCCCCTCATCTCGCCATCCATCTCGAATATTGCTTAATTCTTATTGCGGCGATCGACTTTGATTTTGGCTGGATCAACTCTGATCACCCCATCTTCTAAGGGCATAGTACGGAGATAGTTTTTAAAGATGTTAACTTGATAAACCAAGTTATTCGTGACATCCAGTCCAGTCAACCAGCCACTCCGGGGATGATAAGCGCCAGTATCTATATCTAGCCATCCCTGCCCTTGTGCTAGTTTGCCAGGAGAAACACCCGGCAGAGTAAAGGTAATGGTGTGACCGATGATAATAAGCTTATCTGGAAAGTATGGTTTTTCAATGCTATGAAATTCCTCTCGTATCCAGCAAAGTTGATCGGCAGTTTGCTCTCTCACCAACTTGGAAGGGTCAACACCAGCATGAGTTAACCAAATATCCCCCAAGTCGAGATATGTAGGCAAACTCTTGAACCAATCTAGATGATCATCAGGGATTGAAGCTTCATGGTAACTGGCTACGGTAGCTTGCCCCCCACTGTACAGCCATGCTTGCATGGTTGGCGAGGAAGTTCTTTCATTGGTCAGAATGTTTAATAACATCTGCTCATGATTTCCCAGCAAACATGAGTAGTTATGCCGCTTGACAAAATTAACTACTTGTGAACTATGAGGCCCGCGATCAATTAAGTCTCCCAGAAAATAGATTTGATCGTCTGATGTGGGGGCGATCGCCTCCAGCAATGTCATCAAACCTTCATAGTGGCCATGCACATCCCCAATTACAATTCGTCTGGGGCTAATTTCGCTCATTGTCTCTTAGCTTCAATAGTTTGGCTAATACTTCTGCTACAGTTTAAGCTGTCTGGTTTCCGTAATGGAAGGTAAAAATACTGAATAAGTTTTATTTTAATTTAATTATTCCCTCATAAATAAAATTAATTTGTGACAGCAATCAGGTAAAGTGCAGGATCTTGAGTGCTAAGAAAGAAAATCAGCAAATTTCATTCGCGTTTAGCTTAAATTTTAAGCTGTTGCTGTATCGTTCATTTTCTATCTCAATAATGTCTAAAGCTTTTTCTGCTGATATTAGTTCGCGCATCTGTAAGCACATGAATGATGATCATGCTGATGCCATAGTTCTTTATGCTAAGGCTTTTGGTGGTGTAACAGATGCGAGGGCAGCACAAATGCTGTCAATTGATTCACAGGGTATGGATTTAACAGCGGAAGTGAATGGGGAAGCTATACCAGTTCGCATTCAGTTTGATCATCTTTTAGCAGATGCGGAAGATGCCCATCAAACTTTAATTGCAATGGTGAAGCAGGCGCGGGTGAAGACAAATTAGAAATTGGGCTAATTGTATAACTAATGCTTGGCTATCTTTAGACACGCCGTTTCGCTTTACCTTAGCTGTCAAGGATATTGGCTACTGTGGCATAAGCCTTGGTTTGGATAATTTCAAGCTTCCAATCTGAAGAATAATCAGGCAACTCATAGCCAACACTCTTAACATGAGCCAACATTAACTTATCCCGTTGATGCCAGACTGCAAATATTTTATCCCTGCCATCATAAAGTGTTTCTAGGTCGATTTGATAAACCTCATTTACCCGCTTTAGTTTCAAGCCCAGTAAATTTAACAGTCGGCTGAGTATTTTTATTGCTGAAACCTGCTCTTTCTCCCCGACTAAGTTAATCCCAAGCGCTCTTTTAATATGCTTGCTGTGCTGAAAAACAATATTTTTTAGCAATATTAAATCTGGATTACTTTCAATAAATTCTCGTTCTGCTTCGAGAAACTGAAGCATTCCCAAAGCTCTCATAGCCTCAACCTTGAGTGTGTAAGTTTTTAAATCTGGGAGAAAAACTTTACCTTCACCCCAAGACAATTGCTGATGCCATTCTTGCTGATCTCTGACGTGAAAATACTCGCTTTCATGAGTTAGATAATAATGAATTAACAATTGACGATAATATCCTTGGTCATCCTGCAATTTCAGCCAAGGGGTAACTTCTATACCATACCTTTGCCTGAGAACATATTTATTAATTTGGTTGCGTTCTGCATCACTCAAGGAATGTTTCACTAATAGCTGCTCATATTCTACATAATCAATATCTTTAGCATTAGCTACAGCAGTTGCTACTGAGAGTTGATTTTGCTGCTTAATCTCTTTAATTTTGCGTTTAATATCTTTAGCTTTTTGACGGCTTTGCGCCCAATCTTTTTGAACTTTGACAATTTCTAAAATTAATCTTCTGCGGGTAGCTAAATCATCAGCATCAGTTGCCAAAAACGCAAGGCGTAAATCTCGAATAATATTATTGTGAACAGCGTTACTCCGCATCTGAATTTGATGTCCATCAGCAATCAAACCATCTTGCATCGATTGACGGTAGAGGCGGATAGAGGCATTTACCCGTGCAGATAACTTAGCCCAAGTTCGCAAATGAATCGGGTCATGAACTAAAGGTAAATCCACATCTATTTTATGTAGTGGACTAAGCAAAGCTAAGTTTTCTTTTTGATTTTCTTGATACCAATCAGATAGCAAGCGATAATTTGTACTACCACTACCAATTAAGCCAATACCTCGTTTCGCGCACCAGACAACACGCGGCACATCATCCCTCACTCTTGCTAATGCTTGTCTTGCTTCCGAGTCAGGAATTACCCCTTGAAAAATACCATAAACTCGGTCGAAATGTTGGACATCAATACTAATTCCTGTACCAAGGCTAGGGGTAACAAAAACGCCGTCATATTCAGAGATTTTTTGATTGATTGCTGCGATAAAATCAACCGCTTCGTGGCCAGGTGTGTTTGTAGTGTGGCTACTAACTACCAAAGTTTTAGGAAATTGCCTTCGTAATTTTTGTAACCGCTCTTTCAGATAACGTTCAATTGTTTCGCAACTGTAACGCCCAGCGCGGCTATCGGTAGTAACATAACATTTACGTCCAGCAAGTAAATCCAATTCCAGTTGGTGAATTAGCGGTGTTGGGTTCGGCGAATCATAAAAAGTTACATCCCAACCATGCTGAGGTTTCCACTGGTTTAGAACTACCCAAGGTGTTAATTTAATTCCTGCTAATCCCTGTAAATATTCAAGTGATACATCTGATAAATCAGCATCTTGGGCAATCACTAACCCTCCAGTTGTTAAAACTGTGGAAATTAATTGCTGGAATAATTTTAATATTTTTACACGTTTATGTTTACAAGTATTACTATTTAATAGATGCCACAAAGATTGCTCTACTTCATCCAGAATTACTATTGCTCCCCGCCAATTTTCCGGGTTAAGTTTCCAAATAGAATCAACGCACAATCCAAGAGATTGCTGAGGTGAGAGTGAGCGGAGAATGGGAGGAGCGGGGGTAAGTGTTTTATCAATCCTTTTCTTTGTATCTTCTTTATGTGTTCCCCATTGAATACCAATTTTTTCACACAAAAATCTTCCTAGTAGGATTCTGTGAGTAATTAACAAAACAGGTTGATTTATAATTTTTGCTTGCTGAACAACGGCTTGCAGTGCTGTAGTTTTACCTGTTCCTTTTGCTGATTTGACTCCTACTAATCCAGAAGTTGGGAAAGGTATTTCACTTATATAAGGCCGATTCAATGTGAGAGCCGCAGGAATAGTTAACTCAGTGTGGGGTTTGGTTTGAGCAAGATAAATTTCTAAATCAACACTTTGGCGATAAACTTTATCAAAACTAGTTGCACCTTTCGCAACGATAAACTCATCTACTCCTTTTTCGATTCCTGGAAGTTCGATGACTTTAACAGTGCAATTTTTTTGCTGGAATAAGCAACCAAGTTGAGAAATCGCATTATTTACAGCAGCAATTGTTTTAGGTTGAGTTTCAAAATCAAAGCAAATATAAAAACTACGTTTTGTAATTGCAAACGCTGCTAAATCAGGAATTAGCTGACGACGGGTAACTTTGCCAAATTCATCTTTAACAACCCGATAACCACTGGTAATTCCGGGAATAGCAATAGCTGCATATCCTTGCGTTAACAGTGTGGCTGCTTTCTTCACACCCTCGCATAGAATCAGGGAAATATTCTGTTGCATCACCCATTGCCAGAAGCCTTCAGCTTCACCATCAGCAGTAATGATGATATTGTCAGGCATGACGAGATTGTAACGTCCAGCGACTTGCTGCCACACTTGCAGCGTTACTCGCAAACAAAACACCCGCGTTGGCGTGCTGGGGGGATGCTCGTATTTGATAGACTTACCATTGTGATTCTGTCGGGGTTGGTTTGGCTTAAAGCATCCCCATTCCATCATTTGCCAATTATTCAAAGGGTCTAGCCCCGAACACCACCAACCACCTTCAGTGATATGAGCATAACGCTGCAACCATCCACTTTTCACCATTCCGGTATTGGTGCGAGGGAGTAGCTCAGAAATCAATAGGTACTCATAAGCAGTTACGCCTTGGAGTGACCTAAAATTGAGTTGCACTAGGTGTAAGTCTATACCACTACTCTTGACTAATTCTTCAAGGTGTTGGGGGTGTAAATAGTGCAGATGCATAGGGAAAGGCACGAAGGTAAGTCAATGAGATTAAAACATTAACATGCATCTGCTTTTTTTCTATAAGAGAGATTGCGAGGGTTTTATGATCTTTTTTTTACTTCGTTATGGGAGACACATCGGTTCGGACTTTAGTAGGCTATTCTGCCTATTAGATCCCCGAAGTAATAATTTTGTATTGTGATATTTGTTCGCTATTAATTTTTATTTATCAGTAAATTTTTCTGTTAAGGAATGCGATCGCTTGAGGGGTTGCAGCAGCGATCGCTATAGGTTAACATCTTGCAAGACAAGCTTTGCCAGGATTCATAAATGCATAGTAGGTTGTCGTCAGATATTACTTTTGGGATAAAAGCCTATTATTCTGGCTAGAAGCGATGAGTTACACTATTAAGCAAAGATGGTGTCTGTAAACATGGATTCTCTCAAAGAAAAGATTTTAGAGAAACTAGAACGCCTTCCAGAAAATGCACAGCAGGAAGTTCTAGATTTCTTACAGTTTCTAGAGTGGCGAAAAGAGAATCGTCAGGTATGTCAGTTATCTGTAGTCAATGAAGAATCGGATGCAGGATGGCTAGAGACTGACTTATCAAATTTGGGTAGCTATGAACCTTATGATTGGCAACCCGGCGAACTAGATAAAGGTTTACCTATTAAGTATGTTCCTGGAATGGGAATAGTCGTTGTTGAGGAATGACTACTCGTTCTTTACAGTTTGGGGATGTTGTAACAGCACGTTTTCCTCAACAAAACCCTCAAGGTCGTGAGCAAGAAGGTTATAGACCTGCAATTGTTGTCGGGTTCCCAAGCCGCTTGGGGGTATCTCGCTTTTCGTTAATAGTTGTAATTCCCATGACTACTGATAGAGGGCAAACGTGGGCAATCGCTTCACCAGATTTATATCCACGTTTTGCAGCAGGAGTTGCTGGGTTAAGGTCGCCATCTATTGCTTTATTAGATCAGGTCAGAGTTTTGGATTTTAACCGTATTGTTGATTACCGGGGGAGTTTAACATCTGACGAGTATGAACCTATTTTGATTGGAATTCAGCGCATAATTAGTCCTTAATTTTATCACCCAAAATGGTTAAATTAAGAATAATTTTACTAGGTATAGAACAATAGCAAAACCCAAAAACTGTATTGTTAATGTTGGGTTTTGTCCCTCAAGTTAACCTACGCAAATTACTGGCAAAGCTCAAACTTCACAATAGTTATAATAAATTTTACAATAAATTAACCATTTATTAGTGAGATTGACTTATAAAAAGCTAAAGGGATTAAAATTTTTACTGAAAAAGTTTTTAGTAAATTTAGAAATCAAAAAATTAGGATAATACAACAAGGAGAATTTAAAATGTTTCGGAGCCTGATTGCACTTATCGTTGCATTAGTTCTTACTATTGCTGGAATTACGGAGCCTGCTTACGCTGACTCAAGTAACTCAAATCTTTTGTTTGTAGATAGTAATATCATCAATAATTCAGGATATGCTAATGTAAATAACTGGAATGATTCATTCAATTCTCTTCATTTTCCAGAACTTGAAAATATAGGTGAAAAAATTTTTGATACTGTTGTGGATGGATTTATAAAAACAGGTGGGTTTGCTATTGGAGGAGCATTGGCCTGCTACGCTTTAGATGGAATCGCTACAACGATCTTCCCGCCAGCAGCAGCAGCAGTAGCTTTTTGCCCAGTTGTAGGGGCTGCGTCTGGAGGAGCTAAAGCATTCGCTGGGATTTGATAAGTAGGGTAGGTATTTCTCGCTCCAAATTATTCTATAAATCCTCGTGTAATAAAGCAAACCCTCTAACAACTTCAAAAATAAGATAAAGGCATCCACAAAGGATGCCTTTTATTTTTCAGGATTCTCCCTACCCAATCTACGCTCCTACAGCTTCCTTCGCGGCGTACAACACCTCAGCATTGATTTCTTTGAAACCGCGATCGCAGACAAATTTATTGGTGGTGTTATAGTTTTATATTCTGCTAACTGAAATCATTACTGAATAGCACGTAAAACTTATAATTCACATTTGACAAATAGTTGCGATTGTCCCCAAGCTAGACAAAGACTTTCTTCCACTTGCTATTTGGGCATATAATATTATAAGCATCATAGTTAAATACTCATTTATAATGTTATTTTTATCATTCGGAATTGGTGAATAAAATGGCTAAAACATTAACAATACAGTTGTCAGATGACTTAGAAAGTAAATTAACTGCTCAGGCGCAAAAGCTGAATCTATCTTTAGAAGATTTAATCCTGCAATCGTTATCTCAATCAGCTAAACAGGAAAATATCTCCGAATTAGATCCAATTTTACCTTTACTCGGTACATTGGAATTTAATAATTCTGATGTAGGAGAAAACCACGATCAATATCTCCAGCAAACTTTGCAGCAGGAGTTAAAAATTGGCGAATAAAGTCTTTATAGATACATCGGGGTGGGCTAATTTATTTATTGCAACTGAGTCCTACCATGAACAAGCAAAGCAGTAGTTTCAACATAAACGTCAGCAAAATCAAGCAATGGTAACAACTAATTATGTTGTTATTGAACTGGTGGCTTTGCTAAATAGCCCTTTACGCGTACCTCGTCCGCAGTTATTTAAATACGTAGAAGCTGTCAGAACTGCTCCTTATATCAACTTAATTTATATTGAACCAACAATAGATTCAGCAGCTTGGGAGTTGCTCAAAACTAGAGAAGATAAAGCTTGGTCTTTGGTGGATAGCACTTCTTTTATAATCATGCAACAGCTTGGCATTAAAGAGGCATTAACCACAGATAAGCACTTTGAACAAGCTGGCTTTATTCGTCTGCTGAAATCAGAATAAGTAATAATAAAAGGCATTTATTAAGATATGCCCTTTATTATTAAAAATCGCTAACCCGTTAACTTACGCGCCGACAGCTTCTTTCGCGGCGTACAATACCTCAGCGTTGATTTCTTTGAAACCGCGATCGCAATTAATTTATTGGTGCTGCACTAAATTTATATTCTGTTACGTGAAATCATTACTGAATAGGACGTAAAACTTCTAATTCACTAGGATGAGTTAAAACTTTGCCTAATGGCTCACTGAAATAAACAACTTGATAATTAGGTGCAAGTTCTGTTTGCAATTCCTTCCAAAGACTAATTCCTTCTTCTTCAAAAGCCGCTTCAGCCTCTGCACTCAAATCTGGTGAGTTAGCAGGATCTTGCCAATTTAATGTTGCATTGTAAGCAGATGCCCATTTTCTCAGATGGCTAATGGTTTCTTGACTGAGGGGCAGTTTTGCTGGATCGATATTACCAACTTTATCAGCATCTGCCCACCATAAAGGGTCGCACCCATAATCAGCCATTAGTTTTATCTTTACTGCCATAGCTATTCAGGTGAAATTATGGTAAAGAGGCGGGATTAGCTCCGACTATATAACCATTATCGCCTACACTCACTGCTATGTATTGTGTTTGTCCATTAAAAATTACTTCATAGATTTCCCGGCGAGGTTCTATCGTTCCTTGATAACCAAGAAACTTTCCTCTTGTCACAGCAGCCATAACAGCATCAGGGATTTCATTCTGAGAGATTCCGCGTCTGGCAAAATCATCTTGATGTTCCTTTAAGATGTGTGATAATCCGCTACCTCTTCTACCAGCTTTGCCCTCTTCTAAAAATACGATTTTGCCATCAGCTTGCTTGGCAATCCGCACAACTTTTTCTGGACTGTGCTTAATACCAGCCTGACACAGTGCCGCAAACAATGCCGCTTTGTCATCATTCATATTTAATTTAGTTATTTTAAATAGTTATTGAAAAAATATATAAAAATTAATATTAAATCTATAATATCTCATAATTTAATTTTTATCACTAAAGCAAAAAAATGGGGTAAAGAGTATACATAACTCCTCACCCCTCAATCTTCTCGATTAACCGCTAATCTAAGCCCCGACAGCTTCTTTTGCGGCGTACAAAACCTCAGCGTTGATTTCTTTGAAACCGCGATCGCGGGCAAATTTCTCAGTATTTCGCTTCACTTTGCCGCGAACAAATCCAGGAATCTTATTCAATTCTGCTTGACCATCTTTTGTCCAATTCAAATCAGAATCAGCAGAAATTCCTCTAGTAATAACTTCTTTGGTATCGTGACCACCGAAGATTTCTAATAGGTGATCTTCCATTCCCAAAGTGAAGGAATTGTAGATCAAATCTGTAATCTGATTCGTGCCTTCGTAACCCATAAATGGTTTGTAACCAATGGGGAAGTTTTGAACGTGGATTGGTGCTGCAATTACGCCGCAGGGAATATCCAAACGTTTACCAACGTGGCGTTCCATTTGAGTGCCGAAAATGGCAGAGGGTTCGACACGAGCGATCGCATCCCCAATTTCACCATGATCTTCGGAAATTAGCACTTCATCGCAATACTCGCTAACCTGTTCGCGGAACCAGTCTGCATCATATTTACAGTAGGTTCCAGCCCAAACAACATGAATTCCCATTTCTCGCGCCAGAATCTTGGTGATGGCGGCGGCGTGGGTGTTGTCACCAAATACTACAGCTTTTTTGCCAGTCAAGTTTTGACAGTCAATCGAACGGGAGAACCAAGCAGCCTGAGATACATGCAAGGTTTGCTCATTGATAAAGTCTTCATAGTCAACTTCTGCACCTTGAGCGTTAATTACCTGCTGAATCTTGCGAATACAACGGGCAGTTTCCACTACGCCCATTGGCGTAATGTCTATATAAGGTGTGCCAAATTGTTCTTCCAGGTAACGCGCTGTGGTTAAACCGAGTTCACGGTAAGGCACCAGGTTAAACCAGGCTTTGGGCATCTTCTTCAAGTCGTTCACCGAAGCACCTTCGGGAATTAAGGTATTTACCTCAATTCCTAAGTCAGCCATTAGCCGTTTCAGTTCGGTGCAGTCGTGATTGTTGTGGAAACCAAGGGTAGTAGTACCGATAATGTTCACCGAAGGTTTCGCAGTTTTGCCCTCAGCCAATTCACCCCGCCTCCGGGCTTTTTCAATGTAGTATTGGACGATTTGATCGAGAGTGCGATCGGCGGCTTGCAGTTCGTTGTAGCGGTAGTGGTTCACATCCGCCAGCATTACGTCTCCTTTTGCTTCCAACTGCGCCCGTTCGACAAAGTTGTGCAGGTCTTCTTGCAGAATGCTGGAGGTGCAGGTGGGAGTTAATACAATCAAATCTGGGTGTTCCTCAGCATCTTTGCGGACGATATTATCTACTACCTTCTCTTGGGAGCCGCGTGCCAAAACGTTGCGATCGACGACACTGGTTGTTACCGGAGTGAAATCCCTCTCCCGCGATAGCATGGAGCGCATGACGTTAAAGTAGTCGTCGCCAATGGGGGCGTGCATGATCGCATGGACATTTTTAAAAGAGCTAGCGATTCGCAGAGTGCCGATGTGGGCTGGGCCTGCATACATCCAGTAAGCCAATTTCATGTTTGTGTTCTCCCTTTTCAATAGAAATAACACGGAGTCCGATAAGAGTGGACTATAAGTGTTTGATTATTATTAAATCGTTTCTGATTGTCTCAAAAGTTGTATCCCTGATGAAGTGAAGACTTGTAAGGATTTTAGCTGCGCTGTGTAGGCGTACGCATCGCTCAAACCTTGTTCCTGATTAGAATCTAGCTTCTGAATTTAACAATATTACTGTTGCTTTTTTAAAATAAATCTTAATTTTTCGGCAAATTTGTTTTCAATTTTGGGCGGTGTGTTAACCATCACCAATAAATTTAGAAAATTTATGTACAACTTCTCCAAAATTACAAACATCCTTTTAAAGGATGTTTGTAAAGAATCAGATTGTATTAATATTCCCACTAACCCTCCTTAAAAAAGGAAAAAATGCGGGAATAACACTAGTGCTATTTCTTCATTCAAGGGAATAGAAATTAACCTAGAGAGGTATTAATTACTGCCGAAAAATTTCTACTTTTTCTAACACTACGTCTTGATTCGGACGATCTCTAGTTGTAGGCACATTGGCGATACGGTTGACTATATCCATACCTTCGACAACTTTACCAAAAACACTGTGTTTGCGGTCAAGATGAGGCGTTGGCCCTTCTGTAATGAACCATTGCGAACCATTAGTACCGCGTCCTGCATTTGCCATTGAGAGAATACCGGCGCTAGAGTGTTTCAATTCAGGATGAAATTCATCTTCAAATTGATATCCCGGACCACCAGTACCCCAACGGTTGGCCATATCTGGATAACGAGCCAGGGGATCGCCACACTGAATCATAAAATCAGGGATGACTCGGTGAAAGCGAACTCCATCGTAGGCAGGAGTCCCTTTCTGAGATTGACCTGTTTTAGGGTCTTTCCAGTCGATTGTCCCGGTTGCTAAACCTACAAAATTTTTGACGGTGTTGGGGGTTTTGTCTTCCTCCAAACGAACTATAATTTGACCCAAGGAAGTAATTAAACGAGCGTGCAGTGTGCCATCACCGGGAATATTAATTTCTGGAAAATCCATGAGCTATCCTATGAATGAAAACTGCTAGTATTTGACCTACGATAAGCTTATCAGCATTCAAGTTACAGGTTTACAGATTATGAAAAAACTGAACCAAGGAAACTTTAGAAAACGAATATTTTACTCTGGTAAATTAATCGCTGGATTACGGCTAAAGAATCCTCTAGGGATTAGCTTAAAGCCAACTCGGTGAACAGGCATCACAGGCCAATCTTCCGATCGCGGAATATGAGTTACGCCCATTGTGTACCACAGCACGATATCTTCACCCGTCAAAGATTCATCGTCTGCAATATATTTAGGTAAACCCTGTCCTGGTTGAGTTTGGTTTGGATAATCGCCGCCAGCATAGAGTTCAGCAGGTTTATATTTTGTTACCCAAACGTGGTGAGTCGCAAATTCTGCCTTTTGACGGATGTTTGAGCCTTCCATAGGAAAAAATATGGAGTTTCCACCAGGCATCAGCATATATCCAGGTGCAGCCCCTAGCGTATTTTTCTTATCTGCACTAACAATCATCCATTCTCGACTGCTTTTCATATCCAAATCGCGGACAGCAGCCGTTTCTTTTGTGAGTGGGGTTTCTGTAATTGCGATCGCATTTCCTAAAGGATTTTTCTCATCCATCGGCAAAGCTTTCACATTCATTTCCATCACAGAATTAGCTTGCCCATCGACATCGAAATCTAGGCGATAGTTGAAAAAGTGCTGGTGATTTACTCCGAAGATATTCTTAGCAATTAACTGACCATAGGAATCATCCTCAGATTGCTTTTGAGCTGCCGTTCCCTGCGCCAGTACGATACCCGTTAATTCATTTTGGACTTCCAAAGTCCCATCTTGGTGAAATATCCAATTAATGCTGTAATCATAGTTGTCAATGGCCGCAGTCATAGTCATGACTAATTCTCGACTGCGACGGACATCATTGCGCTGAGTGCCATAGTCATAGTGCTTCCAGAGAATACTGTTATTTCGCTCGTATATGCCGATTACTCCTGGGATGACATAAGGTTCTCCATCGCCATTAGCAAATACAGCATCCAGCAAAAGACCGTTTTCGGGAATTTCCTTACCTAACTCCATTGTGGTTGCTAGGGAACCAAAGTTGTATTCTCCAACATCAAATGCATTCCTAAAC
The DNA here is from genome assembly GCF_014696655.1 of Nostoc sp. FACHB-888. Taxonomy (NCBI): domain Bacteria; kingdom Bacillati; phylum Cyanobacteriota; class Cyanophyceae; order Nostocales; family Nostocaceae; genus Nostoc; species Nostoc sp. FACHB-888. The sequence continues at coordinate 81,662 of NZ_JACJQM010000012.1, forward strand.
GACCAAGTGGGATCTGGATCACCGTAAGGCACTACCGTTTCTGATAAGCTAGCGCGGTATAAAACTGGTCGGACATTTTCCCCGTCGCTGTGTGTCACTTGGTAAAGTACTAATCCACTGCGGGGATGCATTACATAGCGAAACTTCCAACCTTGCCAGCTAATTTCATTGCCTTTAATCTGGAAACTTGCACCATTTGGTTGGAGAATTTTTAATGCTTTAAGTGGTGAAAGTAATTTACCCAAGGACTTTATATCGTAGTTCCAGTTTTCCTTGGAAAAAGGAACTATCCCTCTATCCACGAAACTGGAAATTTTACCTGTGTTCAAATTAACGGTTCCCAATATTCCTTCAATTGGACTGCCGTAATAATTCCAGCGATCGCCCTTGTAGTAGAATAAACCCCGACAAAGACGGTTTCCTGCTGTTTCTTCCTGTTTACTCAGGATTCCTGGGGTCCAACAACTGATTTTGACTTGGTTGAAATTTGTAATTCCCCGCTTTTGCATCGCTGTTTGCCATCGGGGATCGGATTTAAAAGCTTCAGTTGCCAGTTCATATTCTGAAGCGACGATCGCAGGTTGAACAGAGGATATTTCTTTCCAAGAACTTAAGGTTTTGCTTGTTAGATCAACAATTCCTTCATAGGTTTTATTTTGCAATGGCTCATAGATTACCAAAAAAGCATTTCGCCCAAAAGCTTTACCAGGTGTAAAATTTAGAACTTCTTCTTTATCTGGTTCTTGTAAAGCAATAAGTGGAAAAGCTGCCATTTCGCTCAAAGTTTTTTCTCTTTTGATAACCGAAACAGCTGTACTAATTTCTACCTCAGTTAGCGAAGTGATAGGATGAGAAATCGAAGGCTGTTGAGCCGTTAATATTCCCATCAGTCTTAGTGAGATAGAAACGACGACAATAATGGCAATAGCTAGCCACAAAAAACGCTTTAACCGCTTAATCATCTTTTACATTCTTACAAAAGACGTATAGTTATCTATTTCTAAGCCGAAGCTTGAAACCCGATAACTTAAGAAGCTAAAGCCAAATTAATTTGTTAACAATTAGGGGAGCTGGGGACTAGTGAAAAGTTTATTCTCCCATACCCCATGCCCCATGCCCTACATTTAGGCAGAAACTAAACGGCGTAAAGATTCAGCACGGCGTTTAGCAATAGGGTTATTTGGAGCAAGTTTTAGTGCTTCTTCGTAACTTTGTAACGCCTGAGCAGTTAACTTTTTCTTCTCGTAAGCGTGACCAAGATTATTCAACCCTGTTACGTAGTCTGGTTTAGATTTTAGGGCTTCTTTATACTGACGAATTGCTAGGTCATATTGCTCTTGGATAAAATAAACATAACCCAGCCCGTTGTAAATTGGTGCAATATTTTCTTCTCCCTCTTCTTGGGCAGCTTTGATAGCTTTTTGAAACAGCGCGATCGCTTGGGAATATATTTTTTTTTCTGAATAAATACTGGCTAATTCATAATATTCTTGAGCCGTACCCTTTTCTTTCTCTAACTTCTTTCGCAATCTTGCAAAGGAGCCTTCAATCTTGCGAGTTTTGAAAATCTGGCGAAAAACACTCACGGCTGCAAGTGTGAGTATAGTCACAAAAATTGAAAGATAAACAACGGCTAGACTGTTATCCATTGCTGCAAATATAAATATTAAAAGTTGTTTCTGTAATCTATTATCAGTCTATTGTCCTTTGTCAGTTGTCATTTATCCTTTATTATTCACCAATGACTAATGACCAACTTATGGTAAACCCCAATATTGAGAACGTTGCTGGAGCCAACCTTCTGCTAAGTAACGAGCGATCGCTTCATTCACATTTCGTCTTAACTTATCGTACTGCAATCCCTTGGGCATGACTACAGACAAGGGTTCAGTTGATAGCTTGGTTGGCAGTAGCCGATATTGGGGATATTGTTGCACCCAACCGCTTAAAACACTAGCATCTGCGGCAAAGGCTATGGCGGCATTACTTTCTATTTTCTCTCGTGCTTCTTGATAAGAATTCACTCCTACCAACTCGGCGTTTGGCACATAGTACCGCACTTGAGCAATGGTACTGGAGTTATTCAGTACGGCAATTTTTTGTTTTGCCAAATCACTAAACTTCTGCACAGAGGCATCTTTTGTAACTAGTACAGTGCCATCCAAATAGTAGGGAACACTTAAACTAACTATGCGGGCGCGTGATTCGGTTGCTGTTACCCTAGCGATCGCAAAATCAACTTTCTTGTCTAAGACTACAGACAAGCGATCGCGATTCGCTACAGGTTCCAATTTGACAGCCTCGGCTTTACCAAGCAAGTCAAGTGCCAATTGGCGTGCCAAGTCAATTTCCAAGCCTTGCAAATTACCCTTGGCATCTCTAAATCCCAAGGGACGCAAGTTATCTTTAACGGCAACAGTTAGATAGCCCCGTTGCTGAATTTCTGGCATTTCGGCGGCAGATGCAGTTAATCCTGCCCCCACTATAGAAAAGCAAGATATCCAAAAAATAGTGGCGGATAATACCAGATGTAACCGAGTAATTGCTTGCCATCTGTTACATCCGTTATACATCCGTTGCCACCTTTATCCTTTAGCTTGATTTGCTAGTTCAGCAACTTTGCCGAAGCTAGCTGGATCGAGGACTGCTAATTGTGCCAACATCTTGCGATTTAGTTGGATATCAGCTTTTTTCAAGTTACCAATCAACTGGCTGTAGCTCAAGCCGTGTTGCCTTGAAGCAGCGTTGATGCGGGTGATCCAGAGGCGACGAAAATCGCGCTTTTTCTTTTTGCGATCGCGGTAGGCACTCCGTAGCGCCTTCATCACTTGTTGGTTGGCAGTTCTAAACAGAGTTGAGTGAGAACCGCGAAAACCTTTTGCTAGTTTGAGAATTTTATTGCGGCGCTTCCGAGCTACATTACCGCGTTTTACCCGAGTCATAACTTATTTCCTAAAATACTTACAAATATGGGAGCATCAAGTGCACGTTAAGTTCATCGCGTTCATGTACAAGCGCACTCTGGCGCATACTACGCTTTTTGTCAGAAGATTTATGTTCTAAAAGGTGGCTTTTGCCAGCTTTACGACGGACGATTTTGCCGGTGCCGGTGGCACGGAATCGCTTCGCTGCGGCTTTACGAGTCTTTAGTTTAGGCATTGTTTAGCTTTAATTCGACACGATCCATTATTATACTAATAAAATTGCTTGAATGGTAATTAAATAAACGATTTAACCAAGTACCACTGTTATAGACAAAATTAATTTCACCAATGGATGAAGTAAATATAGTCGAATATGACCCACGGTGGCAGACTTTGTTTGCACAAGAAGCCGAGCGTATTTGGCAGGTACTAGGCAATGACTTAGTTGTGGAAATTGAACATATTGGGAGTACGGCAGTCCCAGGAATGGCAGCCAAACCAGTTATTGACATTATGGTAGGAGTCCGTTCCTTAGTAAATGCGAAATCTACTGTTCCGATATTAGAATCTTTGGGATACGTTTATTGGCGTGAAAACCCAGATCCTGGACGGATGTTTTTTTGTGAAAGGAATGCCACCATACGGAAAGCAACGTACTCATCATGTTCATATAGTCGAGGTGAAGAGCGAATTTTAGGAGGAGCATAAGCTATTTTGCGACTATCTGAGAAGGTATCCTGAAGAGGCGAAACGATATGAAGCTTTAAAACGCGATTTGGCGGCAACTTTTCGGAGCGATCGCGAGGCTTATACTAATGGTAAAAATGACTATATCCGGGCTGTGATGTCAAAAGCTCAGTATGAAATTCGTAATTGAATCAATTGGGAACTAAATCCTCAACTAATTTAAGATCACCAAGAAAGACAATTACGCGCGAGTGTTTCACCAACAATTACGAATTACGTTAGTGAGTATTCGAGCGTCATTACGAATTAGTTAATTCGCTGCTGTTTGGGCTTCTTGATAAACTATTTCTTGAAACTGGATCATATCTTTTTGCGGATCGGCGTGGCTGACTTTCACCAATATCTGTTCGCCCAACTTCACAGAACGTTTGAAAACCATTGGCAACTGCAAGCCCAAATCTTCTAACAAAATTAGAGCCAAGTTACTATCTTCTCGCAGCCACATCAACACTGTTACTTCCCAAGTTTCCTCTGGATGACGGCGTAAATACTCCAGAGCATAATATCTATTAGTTTGACGTTCCACCATCGTCACCTCTTGGGTGATGCTGGTAACTGTCATCATCACTTCTTTAAGTTGATCTGCGGTAAATGGTAAAACTTCACCCCGCAAATGGGCTTTAAGTTGGAAGTGGGTAAGTAAGTCACTGTAACGACGGATGGGAGAGGTTGCTTGGGTGTAGGTATCCAAACCTAAACCAGCATGGCGCAGAGGCGTAATGCTCATTTCGCTCTTGGGCATACAACGACGCATAGCGCAGGCGCGAACGAATCCGGCGGGAAGTAGGAGCAATTCCTCTTCTGGGGGTAATTCCGGTTGCGGCTGACCGCGAAAGGGCAAAGGTATGTTATGAGCTTTACCATAACGAGCCGCCACTTCACCGGCAACAATCATCATTTCTGCCACTACTTGCCGCGACGGGGAATCATCCAAAATATCAATGTTGATCTCATCATCTTTGACTTTGATCATCGCTTCCGGCATAGTGATGCTAATTGCCCCTTGAGCGTAACGCCAAGCTTTGCGCTTTTGCGCCCAACTAGCGATCGCTGCAATTTCTGGTTCTGCCTGTACCCGCAATTGCAGCATTTCATCTACATCTTCGTAGGTGAGGCGATAAGTCGGCTTAATCGAACTAGTATGAATGCTGTAATCTTCTACTCCCCCAGTTGTATCTAAAATAATTCCAAAACTGAGGGCGCAACAAACGCGCCCCTGGATCAGACTCATTGGCCCAGTCGCTAATACCTCTGGGAACATCGGAATCATCCCCGTAGGTAAATAGACTGTACTACCCCGCTTTCTCGCTTCCAAATCTAATTCATCTTCTGGTACTAACCATCGAGTCGGATCGGCGATATGCACCCACAGGCGTTCCCGCCCATCGGGTAGTACTTCCCAACTCAGACCATCGTCGATCTCTGTGGTAGTTTCATCATCAATGGTGTAGACCTTCAGGTGAGTCAGATCAAGGCGGTTTGTATCTGAGTCAATTGGCGGGAAATCCCAACGCTGTTGCGCCACTTCTAATACCTTATTAGGAAATTGGATCGGAATTGAAGAACGACGCAGGAACAAGTTTTCATAAGGACTCCAGCAACCCAAATCCACCAACAGCTGAAAGGCTCCTTGGGGTGTTGTGGGTCGTCCCAGCATGGTCATAGTTTCTAATACTGGAGCGCTTGGCGGATAAGCACGAGCCAAGGAGTCATAATTGACCCCTGTCCGCACGGTGTCAGCAAGCAGTGCTGCGTATTTTTCGAGTCCTTCTAAGCGTTGGCGATCGTGGCGCCCCCACTCTACTGCTTCACCTTTGAGTGCCTGCTCTACACGAGTTAAAAATTCCTGCTGTCCCTTAGCTTTTAGTGCCTCTACTTCCATCTGGTGCTTGCGTTCTGCCACCTGAGCAGCTGTTCGCGGCTCGTAAGCGTCTCCTTTTTGCTTGAAATAAAGTTTGTCGTCTGATAACAAGCAATGGGCGGCATAACAAGGAGGCGCGTCTGATGCTGAAAATAGCAGATTCGCCATTTGGTCTGGGGTGACTGTTTCCCCATCTTCAACCAGTAGTTCCCAAGCCACTTCTAAGCTTGATGGATCTAAATAAGGCTTGACCTCCTCCAGAAAATTGGCAATCTCTGAGGGCTTGTACGTCTGTCCGGTAACTGTATAAGTTATTTGTCTTGGCGCGAGGCTGTGGGATTGACCACGTTCGTCTACCACAAACCAGCGGGTTTTACCGTCTGGACGTTCTACGATGCCCAAACGGCGATCGCCTTGAACCCTAAATTCAACTAGCGTCCCCTTCTCCACAACTCTCGCACTTTAATTTGGTGAACAGTTTAAATAGTTTTAAGTTAGGAGTTAGGAGTTTTGATTTTTAACTCATCACTCATAACTCATCACTCTTTTTAGCCTTCCGCATTAATAAATGGCAACAAAGCCACAATCCGCGAACGTTTAATTGCTAATGTCAACTCTCGCTGTTGCTGAGATGTAAGCCCAGTAATCCGACGTGGCAATATTTTACCCCGCTCGGTGACAAACTTACGCAGTAAATCAACATCTTTATAATCGATTGGTTCTCCTGGCTTGATCGGAGAAAGGCGACGACGGAAATAACTCATTTCTACTTAATTTCCTTGTGAACAGTATGTTTGTTGCAGTGGGTGCAGAACTTTTTCAGTTCTAGCCGGTTAGTGGTGTTGCGGCGATTCTTGGTGCTGGTATAACGTGAAACACCAGCAGAACGCTTGTCTGAATTTGTCCGGCACTCAGTACACTCTAGTGTGATAATAATGCGGGCACCTTTACTCTTAGCCATAATCTTACAAACAGTGAAGCCTGAAGAGAATTAACACAAATAACTATCTTCTCACATTCCGCCGCATATTATCAACTAATCTTTTGATTTTTATGTCAAGCGAGTAGCCACGACGCGACGAAACGATGAAAGTTCCGCAATAGCGATCGTGTAAAGCCTGCCGCATCTGGGCATCAGATAAGGCAGTGCCACAATCAATTGCTAGGGGAAGTACTAGCAGTATAACAGTGGGATTGGCTCTAATATTGCTCAGGGCAATTGACACTAAAAGGGCACCCAAGCCGACGATCGCCTCTCGCTTCACTAGTGAGAGCAAATCTGGAATTCTTCCCACTACTTCCCCATCTTCAACTTCCAAGACTTTTAAATCGAATGCCCAACGCCCTAAACTCTGCCCTTGATTGTTGTATACCACCAGCACCCGCAAAATCAGCCAAAGTATCACAAAAACTAGGATTTGCACAAATTGAATCCCGATATCGCCGCCTCCCAGTAGGGAACTGACTAACCAGACACCAAGGAAATCAAGCCCCAATGCCATACCTCGCCGCCCAATTTCAGCCTTGGGATAGTGTTTTTGGGGAAGTCGTTCGATAGTCATACAACACAGGTATTTTTATTTAGGGGTTGGGAAATAATTGCTCCTGTTTTTAATATTAAGGTGATGGCTTGGGTTTGGCGTTTAGGCTATAACCGGATTGGCAACAGTTAAGACAATCAATCCTAACTACTGAGGATTTTGAGGGGCTGTAGAGGATTACTCCTTGTCATATTGCTTCACATTTAAATGGATAGACAGGTGAACCGAAAAGTTCTACAATCTGACTGATTGCGGTAAATTTACCTATTGCCCAATCCCCATAAGCATAGTAAAGATTTTCTAGTGATTACGTTTGATTGCGGAAGCACTAAATTAATATAAGGAAGTCTTGAGTAAAGGGCAGCAAACAAATGGATGTAAAGCTGATTTTAGCTGGATTAACAGTTATATTTACGCTTTCGTGCTTGTTTTTTGGCACGAAAAATGGATTTTATGATTCAGATAACTATCACGGCAATGGCTCTGCACATTGAAAAAAGTCTGTAGACGCTTGAGCGACTTCCTATAGGATAAGTTGGCTCAGATAGCTCAGAACTTGCAAAGAGAAAATAAACAAGAAGCATCCTTGAGCTAGTAGTTTGATGGCTTCTCGTTAGTCCACCTTTCCGAACCAGTGCGGGTTCGGTGGAGGCGTCCTCCCCAATCAAGCCGCCAAAGGCGGCAAGGCAGAAGGCAGGAGGCAGAAGGCAGAAGGAACACCTCTCCCATGAAGGGAAGAGGTTTGTGCAAGGACGCATCTTTTCTCGTGCTGTGTATCTCGAAAAGAATATTCCTACTTTTTCGCGCCACTTGCGGGCGAGGTTTGTACCTTTTCTTCCAACTGAGCCTCCTGCCCTCTGCCTCCTGCCTTTCTTCTATCTAAAATCTGTATTTTCAGGGTGTAGGGGCGCACGATAAAACTTACCCCTAAGTCACAAAACCAAAATTTGTGTAATTTTTGGCTTTTGGGATATGTCCATGATGATGAGATTTGAGGGGAGGACAGTATGAAGGATAATCTGTCGGCATCCTCTCGCGTAGATGCTGCGGAAGTGGGTACTGAATTAGAATGTTTGCCCTATAGTGTCCAGCATTACGATGAGGGTGTGTGTTTATTGGTGAAGATGGGCCCACACCGTATCCTGTTGGACTGTGGTTTGGAGGATATTTCATCGCTGGTTAAAGGGCTTACTAAGTCGGTAGGTGGAGCTAGTTCGTCCCTACCGGCAGATTTAGTTTTGATTAGTCATGCCCACCCAGATCACGCCAGAGGCTTACTGGCACTGCATAAAGCTTTTCCAAAGTTACCTATTTATGGTAGTGAAGTAACCAGCAAGTTACTGCCGTTGAATTGGCTAGACCAAGATGCTGAGAAAATTTCCGAATTTTGTCATGCCTTGCCGTTGCGATCGCCTGTGGAATTCCAAGATGGTTTGGTGGCAGAATTATTTCCCGCAGGGCATCTACCGGGGGCAGTGGCAATTCTCCTTACCTACACCACAAAGCAGCGTACTTACAAGCTACTGTATACAGGAGATTTTTTCCTGTCAAACTCCCGGTTGGTAGAAGGTTTGCGTTTAGAGGAACTGCGAGGATTAAACTTGGATGTGCTAATTATTGAAGGCAGTTATGGCACATCCCGGCATCCTCACCGCCGCAACCAAGAAAATCAACTAGCAGAGCGAATTAATCGCGCGATCGCTGACCATTGTTCCGTGATCCTTCCCACTCCTGCTTTAGGATTGGGTCAAGAATTATTAATGCTCTTACGCTCTCATCACCACTTCACCGGACGAGATATAGATATCTGGGTAGATGGTGCTGTTGCTATTGGGTGTGATGCCTATTTAGAGTTGCTAACCCACCTTCCCCCATCTGTACAAAACTTCGCCCGCCATCAACCCTTGTTTTGGGATGAACGGGTGCGTCCGCGCGTGCGTCGTTTACAAGCAGAACATCGTCCCACTGTGGGTAAGTCTCCTTGTATAGTCCTTACTGACTCTACAGATGATTTGGGTAAGCACTGCCAACTAGACACTGGCCCTTGGCTGATTCTTTTACCAGAAAAAATTGATATAAAAGTTAATAAAGAATATTTAGCACCCACCACTGTCGAAACCTATCTCTTAGCTCAACATAGTGATGGCCCTGGTACTACGCAGTTAATTCATAATTTACGACCCCAGCACGTCATTTTTGTCCACGGTTCTCCTGCCTACTTGGCAGACCTGACTAGCTTAGAGGAGTTGCAAAACCGCTACCATATCCATTCACCGGCGGCTGAAACTTTAGTAGAGTTGCCTATTGGCGATACATTTTTACAACCGGCAGCCCCAGAAACGAACTACGAAGGCGAACTGACAGAGTTGGGAACAGTAATCACAATCACCTTAGCCGATGTGATTACTGCTGATCCTCGTTGGCGGCAATTTGCTGATACTGGTTTAATCGAGGCTCGTTGGCAAGGGGAAGAACTAGTATTGAGGGGATTGTCTCAACGAGAATTGCTCAACCAAAATAGCGATCGCTATACATGGACAGATGTAGACTGTTGCGGTACTTGCCGACACCAAAGGGGGCAGCGATGTTGGAATCCAGCTTCCCCGTTGTATAACTTTAAGGTAACTCTAGAAGGTTACTGTCCTGCTTTTGAAGGTTTAAATGATAGCCAATAGTCATTAATCCGGTGTCCTTGGTCATTTTTAATTAATGACAAATGACGAATGACTAATGACTACTAACTAATGACTGATTATTCTGGATTCGAGTCAGTGTAACGGTTGTGGATGCGTTCGGCTTCGGGACAGTCTTCAGTCATCAAAGGTTCCACATTACCGCGTGGTACTGAAGCCAGTTTTTGCGTTACAGCACCAATGCTCTCGAGGCGAACCATTTCTTCCCAAGAACAAACTTCGTCCTCTTCTTCTGTTTCATAGCGTAGGGTCACTAAATCTCCCTCTATGTCGATGATGCGGGCGCGTTCAATCCAGCGTTGCTGGTCCCGCAAGAAAACACATACCTCGCGCCCATCGCAACAGAGTTGATAAATCTTGCGGTGTAGCATGTATTGTTTCTGCCTTTTTAAACAACGTAGTTAAACCTGTCAAAATCTGGGTTCTACCCCATTACATTACACCTTTAAGAGGTTAATTTCACCGTTCAGAACAAGTATGCTTCATAACTCAATCCCAAGACTTGCTTGTAGTTGTCAAATATTAGGAAATTTTAAGTCATAAATCAATGGTTGCTCTAGCAATGAACTCAATCTCCCTCTGGCTCATTCTACCGAATGCCTGCTTCATAGAAGTCAAACAATTCGGAACCTGTTCTAACCAGGTTCATATTTGCTGGTGAGTCCTTCTTACCATTATGTAATAAAGAATACTCCAAAACAATCGTTGATTGCGGTTGTTTAACTTGCCTAGTTTTACTCATTGGCATTACTGGGAAGTCCGGGGATTTGGCTTTACTTTTACCCATGTGTATCTGATCTTAACTCATTCTCTTGCTGACCTTGATGGTTTTCAACAATAAGACTCAAAGAGTTTTAAGTTTTTAAGATTTTTGCCTGATAATAGCTAAGGAAAAGACAACGGAGTAGGTGAAAGAAGCAGAGGGCAAAGGAGATGAGGGGCAGAGAGTAAAGACGATAAAAAAATTACCCTCTGCTTCTTTTGGAGTATCAGCAAGATTTATACGGTAACGGAAATTGCATAAGCACGTTCGACGAGGACGCTTCTCGTTTAATTTTACCTACGCGAACTGCATCGTATAGGGCTGCGAGGGCTGACAAATCCTCTTCCTTCCAGCATTTAGTGACCAGCACTTGATGAAGTAAACCCTCAGATTCAACACTAAGATATCCAGTTTGGAAAGCAGATTCAACGAGTGTGCGAATCATCTTGGTTAGGGGTTAGGGCAGAGTAAATAAATTCCTTACCTCAAGTGTGAAACATTTTCCTTTGCTACTAGTTGATATGGAACATGAATATCAGGTGATTATAATTACACGTAATTAGTGATTTCAATCACAACAATAGGCTATAGCATTAACTTTAGATGCATTTACCTGTAAATATACTTAAATAAATCGTTATAAAAATCTTTAGTACCGATCTTGAGATGGCACATAATTTAAACACATTAAAATATAGAAAAATCTTTAAGTAAATATCCAACAAATATAGTGAAACATACGCAATCAAGCAAAAAACTGGCGGAAATCTTCATCCTGTTGACTTAATTGCACCCAGTCTAGGTTTAAGGAGTGGAATTTTTGCACCAACCGATCGCAAGCCGGACGTTCGGTAGCGTAATGTCCGGCATCGATTAAAATGAGATTGCAATCGCGGCTTTCTTGAAACTGATGAAACTTACAGTCAGAAGTCAGATAAGCTTGGGCACCAGTTTTGACGACGGCTGAAATAAAACTAGCCCCCGAACCACCCAAAACAGCAACTCGTGAAATTGTTTGCTGTAAATCAGTAGTTGGAGAAAAAATCAAATTAGGAGAAGCAAGTCGGGTTTGAATAGCTGCGAGTAATTCCTGTAATGTTAGAAATGGCTCTAGCAAACCAACACGACCATATCCTAACCCTGCTTGTGTCGGTACTATAGGAGTAACTTCTTTAAGTTCTAAAATCTGAGCCAAAACGTCAGCAGTACCATCCTGCACTTGATCAAAATTTGTGTGAGCAGTGTAAATACCAATATTGTGGGTGAACGATAACCGTACCATTTCTGCGATCGCTTCACCAGTGCGTAAAGATTTGGGGGGAGTAAAAATTAAGGGATGATGAGCAAATATTAGATTAGCATTCAGAGCGATCGCTTCCTGCATTACTGCCAAAGTCGGTGTCAAACATACCAAAACCCGTGCTTTTTCCTGCAACACTCCTGGTTCAATCTGCCAGCCGCAATTATCCCAGCTTTCACACCAAGCGGGATTTGCCCACGCTTCAAACCAAGTAATTAAGTCAGCAATTTTCATAAATATTTTCTTCAGCAATTTTTAATTTTAATTGCTAATCAGTGTTTCTGTGGTTGAATATTTAATTCTAATGCTAATTGCTGGCGTATTTCTTGGAAAGGTTTGTTCCAGACAGGGCTAGCATTCCAGTTCCATACTGCTACTGGGATAAGTCGCTCCTCAGCCAGATAAGTTAGCAGACGACATTCATCTTCTGGTTCACGAGAAAATGTGAAGGGATTGCGGTAACCTGTGTCACATAATTTATAAGATGCGACCTGACCATAACTAATACGTTGTAAAATTTCTTTACCTTTATTGAGCAAATAATCTAAATAAACCGGACTAAAAGGCTCTATATGGGCGCGTTTTTGTGGCTCTTTTTGTACCCATCTTGCCCACTCAAACCCATACATAAAATCGTGAACGTAACGGAAGCGAATTTCTGTTTTACTTCCAAACATTTCGATCAGAGAAACCATCTTTTCACCAAAAACCTTTAAAAAAGTGATAGCACCCTCATCTGCTACTAAAGCCTGTCTAAGCGTACTACTGACTAGAAAATCAAAATCCCAAAATATGTTTTCTGGAAAGTTTTGTAACTGAGTATGAACTATATTTTCGAGAGTTTCCTGAAGGGTTAAAATAATTTCAATTTCGGTGTTTTGTTCAGTAATCAAATTTCCCAATTCTGCAAAACTAGTAATTAAGGTCTTTTGGGGATTAAGTGATAACAACTGAATCGACTGTTGGGCAAGGATTTCATCAATATATTGGAAAGTATGAGTTGGTGTCAGTTCTTGCTTCATAGTAATTGAAATAGCCCAGACAGCTTAGACTAAATATTAGTTTAGCTCGAAAGAATTAGGTTTTTAAATACTCATAAATAAACTTTACTTTTTAATTTACAAATTGACACGAATTATTTAAGGTGTCTCTGATTAATTTTCAGAACAAAGCGATCGCGGCGAAATTTATTTCATGTATATCACCGCGAGTTTATGAGATTATAGCCAAAGGGTAAGCGGGATAACCAGAGTATTTAAACTCTACACAACTCTATTTTAAATAAAACTTGAGAATTGGCTATCCAGAAATATGGATAACCAATTCTCTGAAATGACTGCGCTGGCGATGTTCCCAAATATAAATTCCTTGCCAAGTTCCCAGTACCAAATGACCACGGTTAATGGGGATATGTTCAGAAGTGTGGGTGAGTGCGGTACGAATATGTGCCGGCATATCATCGGGGCCTTCTGCATCGTGAATGTATTTTCCCGATTCTGGCACGAGTTTTGCCATAAAGTTAGCTAAATCCACAAGAACATCAGGATCGGCATTTTCTTGAATGACTAAACTGGCTGAAGTGTGGCGTAAAAATAGAGTACAAAGACCAGTTTCAACTCCCGATTCTGCAACTGTGGCTTCAATTTTTGCAGTGATATTGTAAAAAGATTTACCAGTGGTGGAAATTTTTAGTAGCTTTTGGTAGTGAGTCATTTAAAACACTGTTATTGATGTTGGTAAGAGCTAATTAGCGGTTTAATCTGTTAGATGTTGCCATTGTTCCAATATTAATTTATGTTGTTTTGAAGAACTTTATTCGGCTCGAAATAATTAATTACAGCATGAGCGATCGCTTCATTACCATCCTTCGCAATTGGTTGAGATTGCTTTGGCGATTGAGGTAACTCACACAGAAAATCCCAAGTTCCTTGAAAAAACTCAGATGGGGTAATGATTTGATGCTGGTTATAATTTGTTATGCCTTCTATTAGAAAAGTTGCTTCGGCAAAGTCCTCACGGGGGATGGTAACAATAGGTACTCCTAAGAGTGCGGCTTCAGCAAAAGTACTGTAACCAGGTTTAGAAATGACTCGCCCACAAATAGGCATAAAATCTACAGGGCGGTATTTGCGGTCATCAATTTTTACTAAATTAGGTAAATCAGGGGCAGATTGATCAAAGATAATAAATTGCCAATCTGGGAATCGCCGCAGGTTATCGTAGGGAATTTGCTGTAAACCCAAGCCGCCAAAGGTCAACAAAATAGTTTTTTCGATTGGTGCAGTTATTCCCCAAAGAGAACGTAAATCATCAGCAGAGTGACGGGGGGAACCGCCTGTTAAACCGACATTTGTGATATTGTTAAAAGCTTGCATCGGTTCGTAGAAGGGTAGACGAAACAGGCGATCGCACTTTGAATACCAATCACTAATCCAATCTGCAACTGCGGTAAATTCACCTCCCCAATCTCGGTAGATAAAGTCCCAGCCAAAGTTACTCATCATCCAGCAGGGAATGTTTGCACCTTTGGCAAACCCAGGAGCAAGGAAGGGAATATCTGCCAAGATGAGATTAACGCGATTCTGACGGATAAAATTAACCTCTGAGGCAATGAGCGAATTCTGATGCTTTTTAATATCCAGCAACTTTTCTAAAGTCGCTACTTTATCCATTGTCAAACTATCAGCTTGCACCACACCCAAATCAAATGCACGAGGACGATAGATAAAATCGCCTTCTATATAGCACTCTAGCAACCAGCGCGGGGCAGTAGTTACCAGAATTAGCAGAACTTCTGGACATAATTTTTGAATTGTCCCAGCTACAGAAGCCATGCGAGTAGCATGACCAAAGCCGTGGTTAGTTATCGCTAAGTATAAGATTGGGCGTTCCATTTTAAGTTAGGAGTTAAGAGTTACAAGTTAAAATCATAATTCCCAAATTGATAACTTATAACTCCTAATTTTTAACTAATTTTGCAAAAACTTTGAATCGCCTCAACCAATTGGTCAATTTCCGATTCTAAAGTAAGGTAATGGATAGTGGCACGTATACAGCTAGGATCGGCAATCGTCCGAGTTAATATTCTTTGTGACTCTAAAAATTGCACTAACTTGAGATTAGCTTGAGGCTGATTATTTGCAATTTGGAACGAGACTATACCGCTTTCTGGTGGGGAAGTTCGTAAACACTTGACATCAGGTAATGATATTAAGCGCCGCCAGAGGTACTCACTGTTTTGACAAATTTGCTCGTAACGTTCCTGTGAGGTTCCCCATTGCTGATGGATTGCGATCGCTTCCTTTAACCCAACATACAATGGATAAGCTAATGTAGACACTTCATATCGTCGCCCATCTGGAAGCCAATCCACAGGCTGAGATTGGCTATCCACAATAATGCCATTCAAGCCAATAAATGTAGGTTTTAGGCTTTCTCGTGCTTCTGGTCGCACATACAAACCACCAGCACCCGCAGGGCCACATAACCATTTATGACCAGTAAAAGCATAAAAATCTACACCCAATTCTGTCAAGTTTAAAGGCAACAAACCAACAGATTGGGCAGCATCTATCAATAGAAAAGAATGATTATTTCTGCATACTTCGGCAATTTTATCAAGAGGTAAAACTTGACCAGTATTCCAGAAAACATGACTTAATATTACAAGACGGGTATTAGGGCGCAAGTGCTGGGCAATAACTTTTACAGGGTCGCCCTCATTTAAAGTCGCTTTGAGAGGACAGGTAGTAACTTCCACAGCAAATCTCCGCGCAATTTCCTGTGATGTGGCAATTACGCCTGGATGTTCGCAGTCTGAGAGCAGCATATGATCGCCAGCACGCCACTCAACACCCCACATGGCGATATTACAGCCAACAGTGACATTCTGGGTCAGAGTAATTGTTTGACTTGGTATATGTAACTCCGAAGCGATCGCTTCTCTTGCGGCTTGAGTCTGCGGTGCTATCCAGCGATACGCCTCATTGCCAAAGGGACCTATTTGCTGAACATAAGCCTGAGTTTGAGTCATAGCATCCATTGCCCTTTGGGGCATCGGGCCTTGTCCTCCATAATTGAAATAAGTCTTATTCGCTAAAGCGGGAAATTGCTCTCGATGGGTATGCAACCTGGTTTGTGCGACAGAAGTACTAGTCATACCAATTTTAGATTGTAGATTTTGGATTAGTCATTAGTTTCTCATCTTCCTCATTCTCCCACTCCATTATTAATTGTCTGAGTTACTGCCAGATTGTGCTAATTCTTGTTAACTTAAAAGGATGCTAATTAATGCTGAACTTCTACTGCAATACCAACGCTGTAAACGCCGGACTTTTCTAGATATCCACGGTGACAAAAGTCAGCGCGATGCTCCCAATGAGTTGCTGCAAAAACTGCAACAGGACAAAATCGCTCATCAGCTGAGTGCTTTGGCACAGATGACTTATCACCAACCAGATTATTCATACGGAAACTGGGAAAAAGCAGAGGAAGCAACTTTAGAATTGATGCAGCTTGGGGTTGAATACATTTATAAAGGAGTGCTGTTAGCAAATTATTCTGAAGGATACACCTTACTGAGCCGTCCAAATTTACTTGTGAAACAACCAGGACAGTCCCATTTTGGAGATTGGATGTATGTCCCGGCTAATATTGAACTAGGTAAACGCCCTAAGCAAGAATATCAAGTTGTCGCTGCATTTCATGCCCAAGTGTTGGCAACAGTCCAAGGAGTTGTACCAGAAACAGCTTTGCTCATATTGCGAACGAAAAATTCCAATTATGCGGTGGATCTGTTCAAATGGACACCACGGATGCAGCAGATTCTAGAGGAGTTTATTGAAGTTTTAGAGTTACCGAATCCCCCAGAAGTGTTTATTTCTCGGCAAAAGTGCAATCTTTGCCATTGGTATAGTCAATGTTATGCGATCGCTCAATCTGAAAAACACCTTTCACTATTACCAGGCGTAACACCTCTTCGCTACACTCAACTCCAAGACATAGCCATCAGAACAGTAGAATCTCTTGCTAACACCAGTCCCACCACCTTAGAAAACCTAGTGGGTTTCGACCGCGAAGTAGCACCTAAGTTAGTAGTGCAAGCTCAATCTGCACTGGAAAGACGGCCCCTAGTTTTACCCTACCCGCTACCAATAAAAGATATTACCTTCACAGCCCCCGTAGAGCTTTACTTTGACATTGAAGCACAGCCAGATTTGGATTTAAATTATCTTTTGGGAGTTTTGGTCGTTGATAGACTTGCTAATACAGAACAGTTTTATTCGTTTTTAGCAGATAAACCAGAAGACGAAGAATTAGTTTGGCAGCAATTTTTGGATTTGGTTTGGCAATATCCCGAAGCGCCAATTTATCATTTTTGTGTATACGAGTTTGATACAGTCAAACGGTTGGCAAGGCTTTACAACACTCCTTCCTCGTTAGTCCGTCCTGTACTAAGTCGATTTGTGGATGTATATGAACAATTAACTCAAAGTGTAGCATTGCCCGTAGAAAGCTATGCCCTCAAAGCGATCGCTCGTTGGTTAGGATTTGAGTGGCGAGAAAAAGAAGCTAGTGGTGCTAAATGTATTTACTGGTATGAACAGTGGCTAGAAACAGGCGATCGCACCTTACTAGAAATTATCCAAAGTTATAACGAAGATGATTGTCGCGCAACCCACAAAGTCAAAGATTGGCTTGTAAACTTTTTTCAGGATGAATATGGTTTGCGGCTAGCTTAAGTAATCTCGTATTTTATCAAGGTTTCCAATTGGCTGTAATACATATTATTTGTAGCAGTTCACAAATGTGCAATCCTGCATCCTTTAGCCTGATATAGCTTTTCTTAATCACATCATGTACATCAGAGCAAGCTCATCGCTTGCGGGTAAGGGTTCTTGTAGCACACTCAACTGAGAACCGCTGTATCTTGTTTAAGGGACTTCCAAAAAATAAATTATCCCAAATTATTTATAGATTTGTAGGGGCGCAAGGCCTTGCGCCCTAGGTTCGCGGAGCGTTCCCAGGGATGGGATGTTTTTTTAACAGAAAGTCCCTTATAATTTTCACACTTCAACAAAATATCTATGCAGCTAATTAAAAATATCTTCGCAATTCCACGGATTATTTACTTTTTTATCCCAATTATAATTATTTTTATCTTACTCCAATTGTTACCCATAAATGCTGCTGAAGTTAGTAGCATAGAGTTTATTGGAGAAACCACCTTAGCGAAAGGTTTAACTTTCCAAAAAACTGAAGTTGGAGGTTTATCTGGAATTACCTTTGATGCAAAAAATAATCTTTATTATGCTATTTCTGATGATCGGGGACAAAAAGCTAATGCCCGTTTATACACTCTAAAAATTGACTTAGGCAAGGGTTATCTACAAAAGGGTAGAGTTGTCCCTGTTAGCCTTACCACATTATTAAATAAAAATGGTCAAACATTTCGCTTTAGTGAAACTGATACAGAAGGTATTGCATTAACTAATAAAGCAAGTGTGTTTATTTCTTCTGAAGGGGATGCTGCAAAATTAATTAATCCTTTTATTAAAGAGTTTTCCCTAGCTTCTGGTAGAGAAATTGCAACACTTCCTATACCAAACAAATTCTTGCCACATAAGACTTCTCAACAAGGTATCGGCAACAATTTGGCTTTTGAAAGCCTCACAATCACACCCAATAAAAAGCATCTATTCACAGCCACCGAAAATGCTTTAATTCAAGATGGTGTAGCAGCTAAACCTAATATCGGTACTCCTTGCCGAATTTTGCAATACAACTTGCTCAACAACCAGCCAGAAAAAGAATTTCTTTACCAAACAGAAGCAGTTTCCCCCTTTTTAAATATCACTGGCAAATTCGCTAGTGGATTACCTGATTTACTTGCTCTCGATAATCAAGGACACTTTCTAAGTCTAGAACGGTCTTTTACTGGTTTAGGATTTGCTATTTCTCTGTTTCAGGTTTCTTTAGAAGGAGCTGATGATATTCATAAGATAGACAGCCTTTTAGCCATTGACATCAAAAATATTAAGCCAGTTCAGAAAAAACTTCTGTTAGATTTAAGAACCCTAGATGTACTGCTAGACAACATCGAAGGCTTAACTATGGGCCCTAAACTACCCGATGGTCAGCAATCATTAATTCTCATCAGTGATAATAATTTTAACTCTCTGCAACGTACCCAGATACTAGCTTTTAAAATTAAAATTGAAACACCACTAATCAGATTATTACGCCGTTTACTCCCGAATCTCAACCGTTAACGGTACAGGCTGATCGCGTCTTTACTACCATTGACTTTTTCCTGTGTATTCACGGAATCTACTAGCCAGCTTTATCTAGCTTATTTATAGTTTCCGTGTAATTTCTCAACCGTATTCGTGAATAAATATGTTACACAATATTATAGGAAGATGTTCAGAGAGATTAACCATAATTAGAAGATATGATTAATTTCCTAAAAATTGTGATACTTTCCAAATTTAAATTTAATAGTTATCTAGAGTTGTTAGAGTGCTTTGCCAACAATATTTTTCATAAATGAGTTTTATGTTACCCAATAAAATTGAGAATTTGGTAGGGCAAAAAGCAGAATTAGATGATTACATTGGACAATTTTTAAATAATCGCTATTTAATCAGAAATTTAATTGGCAAAGGAGGGATGAGTAGAGTTTATTTAGCAGAAGACACTGCTAAAGGAGGTATGCTGATCGCAGTCAAAATATTATCATTTAATTTGGCTAATCAGCATATGTCCCAACGCTTTGCCAGAGAGATTTTTATTGTCGCTCAATTAGGTCGTAAAAGTAAAAATATTGTTCGTATCTTAAATTATGGTTTTACCGAGGATAAAACTCCATTTTATGTAATGGAATACCTGCAAGGAAAAAATCTCAAACAAGTTCTCAAAATTCAGCCTTTAATAATATCGAAATTTTTGGAGATTTGTAATCAAATTTGTTTAGGCTTACAATGTGCCCACCAAGGTATCAGTCTCAAAGGAGAAATTTATCCTATTGTTCATAGGGATATTAAACCAGAAAATATATTTATTGTTGAAAATACTAAACAAAGAGAAATTGTCAAAATACTCGATTTTGGTATTGCTAAGTTTTTAACAGAGCGAAGTGGCATGACGCTGACAGATTCTTTTATTGGCAGTTTGCCTTACTGTTCTCCAGAACATATGGAAGGGCGCAAATTGCTAGATGTGCGTTCTGATATTTACAGTTTGGGAGTATTAATGTTTGAGATGCTAACAGGAAAGCATCCATTTCAAACAAAAAGTAACTCTTTTGGTACTTGGTATCAAGCGCATCGCTTTCAAATTCCACCTACGCTTGAGGAAGTAAATCCGCAAGTCAAAATTCCGCAGGTGTTAGAAAAAATGGTGATGAGTTGTTTAGCTAAAGAAGTAAGCGATCGCCCTCAAAATATTAACCAAATATTAGAAATTTTAGAAAAAGTTAATACTCAAATTAATGACATTACTCTTGATAATAATAGTGACAATATTAAGCTTTCAATTCCGGTTCAATTAGTACCCGCAACTTCATTATCAGAAAAAGACTGTTTACAGAAAAATTGGCCTAAGAATAAACCAATTGCACCAATTGGGTTTCCTCATTTATTACAAACAACTCATAGAGCTATACCTACTTTTTGGGCAATGTTACCCAAACAAGAGATTACACAATTTTTGGATAAGATACATAGCACTGAATTTATTAGTAAAATGGATGTTTACCCGATGCTATTGTGGGTAACATTGCTATACGATTCCCAACCTTCTTTGGCTAAGTGGCTACCTTATTTTCTGGATTTGAAAGATAGTAAAGGACAGAGTATAGCACGTAGTTTAGCAGAAGTGGGGTACTATCATCTACTATTTTTTACCCTAGAAGATCCAAATGGCTGCTCTCATGTAACCACTTTAACCCTCACGGCTAACCAGCGACAGCAACTTATAGATTGCTTAGAAATGAGCCAAAATTCAAATGAATCAATTTTGTCTAATCAAGCCAAAAATATTCTCAAAATAGATTACGAAAAGCTGAAATTAGAAATTTTACAAAAGTTAAGCATACATCATAAAGCTGAAAAAGAAGGCTTAAAAAATTGGATGGCTAAATTGTTGGAGATTTTTTTTAAATTTTTATTACGTCCTTGAAAGTCTACGATTAAAATCAAAATCCTTGCTACCAATTACCTAGTGATATTTTTATGCGTGTATTGCTAACTTTAAATGAACTCATCAGCAGAGGTAAAGAAAGTGAATCAAAGCCCATTTACATCTCCAAGTAGTACGGGCTTGCTTGCCAATCGTTATCAACTCAAGCAATTAATTGGCAGTGGTGGCATGGGCGAAGTTTTTTTAGCAAATGATATTTTGTTAGGAGGTATACCAGTTGCTATCAAGTTTTTGACTCAGACTGTAGTTGACAGCAAGATGCAACAAGATTTTGTTCGTGAAGCTTTAATGAGTGCAGCTTTGAGCCAAAAAAGCTTACATATAGTGCGGGCGTATGATTATGGTGTGAATGAAAAAGGAAAACCATACTATGTTATGGAATATCTATGCGGTAAGAGTTTAAAGGATTTAATTCCGCTCTCCTTGCCCATGTTTTTGACTCTCTCCCGCCAAATTTGTTTGGGCTTACAGTGCGCCCACCAAGGCATTAATATTGATGGGAAAATTTGTCCCTTGGTGCATAGAGATATCAAGCCTGCCAATATATTAATTATTCCCGATCCGATATTGGGTCAGTTAGTTAAAATTCTCGATTTTGGGATTGCTAGATTTTTAGATTATGCATCAACATCTAATACAAGTAGGGGATTTAATGGCACTTTACCCTACTGTTCTCCAGAACAATTAGATGGGGAAAAGTTAGATAGCCGCTCTGATATTTATAGCCTGGGTGTGATGATGTTTGAAATGCTCACAGGCAAAAAACCTTGGCAACCAGAAACTGATTATTTTGGCGCTTGGTATAAAGCACATCATTTTGAACAACCAAAAGCGATCGCAGATGTTAAACCCACTCTTAAAATACCTCAGAAGCTAAATAACTTAATCATGTCTTGTCTTGCAAAAAAATCTTGCGATCGCCCACAAACTATCGCTCAAATTTTGCAAGTCTTAAATAGCTTAGAACAGCCAAATTGTCCCACTTTACCTACAATACCCTCTAGCTCCATCCTTAGCCGTCCCTTAGATTCTGGATTATCAATCACAGTAGAACAAAGCTGCCGTCAACTTTCGTGGCCTGAAAATAAACCAATTCAAGAAATTGTTTTTCCCCAGGTTATAAACGCTGCCCAGGGAGCGATGGCAACACTATGGTTGATGTTGCCTAAACAAGAAGTCAAAAACTATGCAGTTTCTACCCGTTACAACCAATTTATCTTCATAACATCCCCTCACCCAATGCTGTTGTGGGTGACTGTACTCTACAATCGAAAAGTGGCTCCTAAGTGGCTACCGTGCTACTTAGATATGAAAAATCCCCAAAATCTTAGGCTGGTAAGTTTCCTGGCTGAAAATGAACACTATCCTTTGATTTTCTTTACTTTGGAAGTACCACATTCCTGCACCAACGTTCTCAGCAGTCGCATCGAGCCAACTCAGCAACAAATGTTGAGAAACTGGGTACAACAGAGTCATCGTCTACCACCCACTTCTGCGCCCCAGGTGAGCAAACAGCTATTAAAGCACCAATATAAACTAATACAATCCCGGATGTTGCAGCATCTTGAATCAGAGCCACAGGTCGTATTATCAGGATCTATTTAAGGAAAATTCGCACATTGGAGAGGCAGGACAAGAATAATTCCTAATTTCCAACTCCAAAACACTTGACAAGCAGAAAAAAAATAGTGATAATAGCAAAGTTGCCAAACAAGGGACTGTAGTTCAATTGGTTAGAGCACCGCCCTGTCACGGCGGAAGTTGCGGGTTCGAGCCCCGTCAGTCCCGTTCTAAATTTATGAAAAGTGAATCACCGAACTAAACTTCGGTGATTTTGAATTTTGAATTACCCAAAGGGATGACTCAGAATTCAGGGTTTGAATATAAGCTACATTTATCATGCTTTGCGAAAGAGAGAATCAACTGTGACCGTTAGAGTCCGTATTGCGCCGAGTCCAACTGGAAATTTACATATTGGTACAGCTAGAACAGCTGTATTTAACTGGCTATTTGCCCGTCACCACGGCGGTAAATTTATATTGCGAATAGAAGACACAGACCTAGAGCGATCGCGTCCCGAATACACCGACAATATTCTTGAAGGACTGCGCTGGCTAGGACTTAACTGGGATGAAGGGCCATTTTTCCAATCTCAACGCCTAGATCTTTATAAAGAAGCAGTACAAAAACTGCTAGATCAAGGATTAGCCTATCGCTGCTACACCACTTCTGAAGAACTAGAAACTCTAAGAGAAACGCAAAAAGCTAGAGGCGAAGCTCCTCGCTATGACAACCGTCACCGCAATCTCACGTCAGAACAACGCGCCGCATTTGAAGCAGAAGGTCGCTCCTCTGTAATTCGCTTCAAAATCGAAGATGGGCGAGAAATTGTCTGGAACGACCTAGTAAGGGGAAAGATGTCTTGGCGAGGTAGCGATTTAGGTGGTGATATGGTCATCGCCCGCGCCTCAGAAGAAGGAAGCGGCCAACCTTTATACAACTTTGTAGTTGTAGTGGATGACATCGATATGCAAATCACCCATGTCATCCGGGGAGAAGACCACATTGCCAATACCGCCAAGCAAATTCTGCTGTATGAAGCAATGGGTGCAAAAATTCCAGAGTTTTCTCACACACCGCTAATTTTGAACATGGAAGGGCGCAAGCTTTCTAAGCGGGATGGAGTTACTTCCATTTCTGACTTTAAGCAAATGGGCTTTACTGCTGAAGGTTTGGTGAATTACATGACATTGCTGGGTTGGTCACCACCTGATTCAACTCAAGAAATATTTACCTTAGAAGCAGCAGCCAAAGAGTTTGGCTTTGAGCGTGTAAATAAAGCAGGTGCAAAGTTTGACTGGGACAAGCTGGATTGGTTGAACAGTCAGTATATCCATAAGACGCCAGTAGATAAACTCACAGATTTACTCATACCCTATTGGCAAGCGGCTGGGTATAAATTTGATGGTGGAAGAGAACGCCCCTGGTTAGAACAGCTAGCAACTTTAATTAGCCAGAGTTTGACTCGTTTAGTAGATGCAGTACCTCAAAGCCAACTGTTTTTTACTGACACAGTTGAATTTAGCGAGGAAGGTAGTACACAACTCAAGCAAGAAGGTTCTACTGCTGTCCTTGAGGGGATTGTCACAGCTTTAGAAAATCAGCCGCAACTGTCAGAAGCCGCGGCTCAGGACATTATCAAACAAGTGGTGAAAGAGCAAAAAGTCAAAAAAGGCTTAGTAATGCGATCGCTCCGAGCAGCCTTAACTGGAGATGTTCATGGCCCCGACCTCATCCAATCTTGGTTACTACTAAATCAGATTGGTTTAGACAAATCGCGCTTGAGTAGGGCAATAACGGAAGCTAATTAGCGATTAATTCCAGATTTTAGAAATCTTTGAGATTTTAGGGGCGCACAAATGTGCGCCCCTATCCATAAGGTAAAGCAACTATAAGAACAAGAAATCATTGACTAATTACTAATGAATTTGCCCCAATTTCAAATTTAAAATAGGTAGTCAATTCTCCTCACATTGGGAACTTGGTGTGTAAAATTCATGTCTTCCAAAATACTTAGAAGCGAACGTAATTACAATGCTGACAAAAGCGCTCAATAGAGGGATGAGATTATGGTTCATAATGGTTACACTCTTCATCACATCGACAGTTAATGCTGCCGTTGATGCTCAGGAAGCGCCAACAATATTTGGAGATGTCACCATTAGCCCTCAGTTTTCGCCAGACCCCCTGACAGTTCGCGGGATGAGCGGTGGTTCAATATCTGGCAATCAAGTAGGTGGGAGAAGCGAAACAGCCACTGGCCCTTGTACCGGATTTGTTGATGAAACACCAGATCATACATTAGCGCTAACAAGTAAATTTGACTACCTGAAGCTGCAAGTGCAAAGTCCTGAAGACACCACCATGATTATCAAGGGGCCCGGTGGTACTTGGTGCAATGATGATTTTGATGGCAAAAATGCCGGCATGATTGGTGAATGGCTGCCTGGAAGTTACCAAATTTGGGTTGGTTCCTACGAAAAAGGTAAGTATCTTCCTTACACTCTAAAAATTACAGAAGTTAAGTAGGGAATGGGACAAGGAGAATTGGGGACAAGGGGAAAGACTTGTTGCAAGTTCTCACAAGTTACCTTGTCCCCTTGTCCTCCTGCTCCCTGCGCCTCATCCCCAACTTCCTGCTTCCTGATGATGATTGTCAGGGGCTAAAACCACACGAGGAGCATTGTGAAGAAATTCTCCATAGCTTTGCATCCCGTTGCCTCCCTTTTCTCGTGCGATATTGTATTAAAATTAAGTTAACTTTGATTAAGATTCTTGTTGGCATTGCCATAATGCGTCAATCGCTCTATGGCAGTGCATATAAGAGATCCAATTAAACAAAATGGATTTATAGACATCCGTTTAACAGCTTAAAGTGACAGAGTGATTCACATTCAGTTGCTAATGCTAACGAGTTGTATAGGCATCTAGAGGCAAATTAAAATGAAATTCTCTTGGAAAGTTGTAGTACTCTGGACGTTGCCGGCTTTGGTAATTGGCTTTTTCTTCTGGCAAGGGGCCTTTGCAGGCGCTCCTACTGACATGAGTAAGAATGCAGCCAATACCCGCATGACTTATGGTCGCTTTCTAGAATACTTGGATGGCGATCGCGTCACCAGTGTGGATTTGTACGAAGGCGGTAGGACAGCAATTATAGAAGCCCGCGATCCAGACATCGAAAATCGTGTCCAAAGGTGGCGTGTAGATTTGCCTGTTAACGCTCCTGAGTTAATTAGCAAGCTCAAAGAAAAAGACATTAGTTTTGATGCTCACCCGATGCGGAATGATGGCGCAATTTGGGGATTGTTGGGCAATCTCATATTTCCAGTTTTATTGATTACCGGGCTGTTCTTTTTGTTCCGCCGTTCTAGCAACCTCCCCGGCGGGCCAGGTCAAGCGATGAACTTCGGCAAATCCAAGGCGCGTTTCCAAATGGAAGCGAAAACCGGGGTCAAATTTGACGACGTAGCTGGGATTGAAGAAGCTAAGGAAGAATTGCAAGAAGTTGTCACTTTCCTTAAGCAGCCAGAAAGATTTACTGCTGTAGGCGCACGGATTCCCAAGGGAGTGCTGTTAGTTGGGCCTCCTGGAACTGGTAAAACTTTACTAGCAAAAGCGATCGCTGGTGAAGCAGGCGTACCTTTCTTTAGTATTTCCGGTTCGGAATTTGTGGAAATGTTCGTTGGTGTGGGTGCATCCCGTGTCCGCGATTTGTTCAAGAAAGCTAAAGACAATGCCCCCTGTATCATCTTCATCGATGAAATCGACGCTGTTGGACGGCAACGGGGCGCTGGTATCGGTGGCGGTAACGATGAAAGAGAGCAAACCCTTAACCAGTTGCTCACCGAAATGGACGGGTTTGAAGGTAATACAGGCATCATTATTATTGCTGCCACCAACCGTCCCGACGTACTAGACTCAGCATTGTTGCGTCCCGGTCGCTTTGACCGACAAGTAACTGTCGATGCACCCGATATCAAAGGGCGTTTAGAAATCTTGCAAGTCCATTCACGCAACAAGAAACTAGACCCTAGTGTATCTTTAGATGCGATCGCTCGCCGCACTCCTGGATTCACTGGTGCTGACTTAGCCAACTTACTCAACGAAGCAGCAATTCTTACTGCTAGAAGACGCAAAGAAGCTGTCACCCTCCGCGAAATTGATGATGCGGTGGATCGGGTAGTCGCTGGGATGGAAGGCACTCCCTTGGTAGATAGCAAGAGCAAGCGTTTAATTGCATACCACGAAATTGGACACGCTTTGGTTGGGACTTTGTTAAAAGACCATGACCCAGTACAGAAAGTTACCTTAATCCCAAGAGGACAAGCGCAAGGTTTGACTTGGTTTACTCCCAACGAAGAACAAGGGTTAATTTCTCGTTCTCAGTTGAAAGCCCGGATTACCGGTGCTTTGGGCGGTCGCGCTGCTGAGGAAGTAATTTTTGGGGCTGCGGAAGTTACAACTGGCGCTGGTGGAGACTTGCAACAGTTATCGGGAATGGCACGGCAGATGGTGACTCGTTTTGGAATGTCAGACTTAGGACCACTATCGTTGGAAAGCCAGCAGGGTGAAGTATTCTTGGGTCGTGACTGGACAACCCGCTCTGAGTATTCCGAATCTATTGCCTCTCGCATTGATGGACAAGTCCGAGCGATCGTGGAAGAATGCTACGAAAACGCTAAGAAGATTGTCCGTGACCATCGCACTGTCACAGATCGCTTAGTCGATCTGCTAATCGAAAAAGAAACCATTGACGGCGATGAATTCCGCCAGATTGTGGCTGAGTACGCTGAAGTACCTGAAAAGCAACAGTACGTACCGCAACTGTAAGCTCTTAAGTAAAAATCTTGAGCTATTGCTCAATTTAAATGGGGATGGTGTTAACTATCCCCATTATTTTATGTAAAATTATAATACAAAAATACTACATAGCTTTTTAGTCTAGGAGTGAATTGTGCCAACAACAAAAGATCCTCGCCTCCTTTGCGCTCAATCCTCCCTTGAAGGTTTATCAGTGGGTGATGCTTTTGGAGAGCGATTTTTTCTCCATCCAGATGTGGCAGAAAGTCTGATTGTCGCCCGTGCCATCCCACCATCACCTTGGTACTATACCGATGACACCCAAATGGCGCTTTCGATTGTGGCAATTCTTCAAGAATATGGAGAAATTAACCAAGACAGGCTGGCAGAAAGCTTTGCCAAGCAATACGACAGCGAACGGGGCTATGGTGCAGCAATGCACGGACTACTAACGCGAATACTGGATGGCGAACCCTGGCAGAAGGTGGCGAGTAGTCTATTTGGCGGACAGGGTTCCTATGGAAATGGGGCGGCGATGCGGGTTGCACCTATAGGGGCATTCTTCGCTGAGGATCTGGATTTGGTTGTCAGCCAAGCTCATTTTAGCGCCGAAGTAACTCACAGCCATCCAGAAGCGATCGCTGGTGCAATTGCCGTAGCAGTTGCTGCTGCTTGGGCGGCGAGATTACAAGGTTCTATACCCAGTAAACAAGAGTTTCTTAACTTTGTTTTACCTTATGTACCAGAAAGTGAGGTAAAGTCAAAAATCCGCCTTGCTTGTGGTTTGTCGGAGAGAACACCAGTGCAATCAGCAGCTACTATGCTGGGAAATGGTACTCATATCTCAGCACAAGATACAGTCCCCTTTGCACTATGGTGTGCTGCCCAGCACCTTAATAACTACGAAGAAGCACTGTGGTTAACTGTAAGTGGCTTAGGAGATAGAGATACTACTTGTGCGATCGCGGGTGGTATTGTGGCGGTCTCTACAGGTGTAGAAGGTATTCCCACGGCATGGCTGCAAGCACGAGAGCCTTTGCCCAAGGGTAGATAAAGAAACAATCATACTCTTCCGTCCCACTGGGCAAATTGAAGTAATATCAGAATTTCGCCAATCACTAACTTGAAAATCCGAAACTGGTAGCCCAGGTGATGTATACAAAAATCTACCCACTTCTATTCGCACAATTTATGAATAGTAAAGCTAAATTATTGACTCTTGCTTCCTTAACGTTGGCAGTTTCTTCTCTAACTGTCGGCACAGTTGTAGCAAGAACGAAACTTACAAATCAGGCAAAACTGTTTATCAATGGAATCGGTACAGTAAGAGTTGGGATGACTGTTTCCCAAGCGGCAAAGGCTGCTGGTATTAAGCTAGTGGGTGATCGACCTAATAACAATTGCTACTATGTTAAGCCACAAAATGAACCCAAAAATGTTTCGTTCATGGTGACAAAAGGTCGCATTTCTAGAGTAGATGTGCGGCAGAATACCCAGATTACTACCCTCAAAGGTGCAAAAATTGGCCACACCGAAGCGCAAATTAAGTCTCTTTACCCAGAACAAATTCAAGTTACACCTCATAAATACGTCCAAGGCGGACACTACTTGACATTTATCCCCAAAGACCGTGCTGACCAAAACTATCGCGTTGTCTTCGAGACTGATGGTAAGTTGGTTATGCAGTTTCGCTCAGGTAAACTACCAGAAGTTGAATTTGTCGAGGGCTGCTCTTAATTTAATAACTTTCTATTATTGCTCCTAGTGCCAAAAGTGACGATTGCACAGATTCCGTCAAACCAACAGCCCCTATAATATTCATGCCTTCATAGGGTCTAGGAGTTCTGAGAATTTTCAGACATTCACCTGTTTCGATATTCCATAAGCGGATGGTTTGGTCTTCACTGCTGCAAGCAAGAATTGGACTTTTAACTCTAAGCATTTCCTCTGATTTGGAGTAACAAAAAGTCTTGCGATGTAATCGAGCAAGATTTTGTCTTAAACGGCTGTTTTCTCACATTACTCTCATCACGCAACCGTTGATTTTCTGACTCCAAGTCTTTAACCTTTGAATTTAATTCCTCTACGAGGTTCAATAATATCTCTACGTTGCAAAGCATTAATTCATCTGCAATACCTGAAGGGTCGATGGTTTGCAGTAACTCTGATACTGACTTGTCACTCGAAAGAAGCTTTTCCTTTTGCGTCATGTGTCATATTTTATGGCACTGTGTCTACCTCGCTCACCTTATTTTCCTCCGCATACCCCTAATTATTGAGCCGATACGTTTGACGCACTATCCTATTTTCTTGTCACCAGTTACCTACTTGTAGTTTGGCTTGTCGAGGTTAAAGGAACCAAAATATCATTCTTCCTTCACTTCCAAGACTTTTTAGGGTGGGTTTGTTCGGCATATCAGAGCGCTCTGATAAATACGCAATAGTTTCACTCCCTGAATATTTCGCTGACTACTCCAACTTTATAGTAGTTTCAGTTTCGCTTTAATTATATCAATCCGATGCACTAACTCTGCTTGATTCGTCTTGAGCAGATTCAGTATTCATTTTTGATATGTTTTGCATAGTCAGGACTGAGCAGGGAGCATTGTGGAGTACGTAATTGCTGACACTACCTAAGGCTAACTCACTCCAACCAGATAGACCCTGACGTCCAACTACGATTAGGTCAGCACCCCAAGTGGAGGCTAAGTTACAGATGGTTTGACCAGGATTACCAGGGGATTGGATGAATTCTGTACTCACGCCTGCTAGAGTTGCTTCATCCGTACACGATTGTAGTAGCTCTAGACCTTGCTTTTCCAAAACCTCCCACTGCTGTTGATTGAACTCCAAAGTTTTTTTACTCATCACGGGATATGGATAGTAATCCTGCCTGGGAAGTATAGGTATATTTATTTTGCTCTGTTCTTCACCCGACAGAACATGCAACAGCATAAGGCTGCCCTTGCTCGCTCTTGCTAAGAACAAGGCTTTATCAAAGACATCCTTGGCGGATGCAGAGGTGTCGATTGCAACTAGAATCTTGTGAAACATATAGACTTCCTCCAAACTGTTGTGACTCCATATAAGAGCTGATTTATATAGGTTCTCTTTAGGCAGCAAGGCGCTTCAACATCAAGCGCACCATTGCCGTTTCGCTCATCAACTCGCTCACGCCTGGCAATAGTTCATAGTCCGTGGCTTGTGCGATGCAACCAGGGAAACCACTCAAATGTACACTCGACAACCCAGGTTTTGGCAACACCTGAAATTATGCTTCGATTCGCTTGATAATTTCAACTTTGGTACCACAAATCTGCAAAAATGCTTGGGTTAACTTCTCCTTACTGTAGCCCTAGTCTATCTAAATCACAACTAACGTAGATCAATCTTAGTTTTTTTCTTTCTATCTCCTGTCTCATCAATAATTAAAATGATTGGTCTACCTTTTAGTATCTGTAAAATTAATTAGTTATAAACACAAAGCTTTTAACTTCTCTACATCCCAAGATGATGTTTTTAAGTGCAGGATGTAGCCCTTGATAGTTATCTAATCCGACAATTTTTGCTATTTTGGGGAGGCTTTTGGGTTTTAAATCAGAAATACATCCTATATTCCTATATGTAGATACTTAAATGCTTCAAAAAGCCTAACATCTGAAAACAGCTTTTCATACAACAGACAATATTCGTCCACAAAGTTGATGGTTTGTACGGGTGAGCGAGGCTCTACCATACTCTGTATCTCAATTTTATTTTTGTATATTATTATACTAATAATGGAGTGACACAACAGGGCTAATAACCCCTTATTCCCTAACGTATCTTTCAAAAAGATTGTCCCAGTAGGCTGATGCGCGCCTACTGTTCTCTACATTAAACCAGCAATTAAGCCCGCGTTAACTCTTTTTAAATTTTGGCTATTTAGTATGTTCCAGGAAGTAGAAGACGAAAGCTTACTAAAAAAGATCCCTCTCCCCATTCAGGAAATACCAGAGGATAGGGAATTAACAGAAACGGTAATTCTTCCCACAAATCTGCCTATTAAACTTTCCAAACCGCAAATTCGCACAAGTCTCAAGGCATTAACTCTCGAGAGTCTTTTTGCTGCGGTTTTTTACAGTATCATCGGTTCAGCGTTGCTCAGTAATTTCTTGCTAGAGCTGGGTGCCGGTCCAGTAGAAATTGGTCTGCTCGCCTCTATTCCTCAGCTGGTGAATCTGCTCCAACCGCTAGGAGCTTATTTGGTAGAACGAAGTAGCAGCTTCAACTGGTATTGCATGAGCATTTTCATCCCGGCGCGGCTACTGTGGATAATTCTCGTGCCAGCGATTTGGTTGGTCAGCTCATCTTACCGTATCACTGGGCACCAAGTGGTGCTGTTGACATTGGGAATTATGTTGGTGGCTAATATCATTGAAGCCTTCGCCCGTGCTCCCTGGATGACCTGGACGGCTGTGTTAGTACCTGGGCGGTTGCGGGGGCGGTATTTTGGCTTTCGCAATAGTGTTCTCAGTTTGATGAATCTCATCGGTGTGCCGTTGCTGGGTTTAGCAGTATCGATCTGGCCTAGTGGAACACTCCAAGGCTACGGTGCAATCTTGGTTCTAGGAATTGCGGTTGGGCTGCTTAGTCAGGGCTGTCAGTTCTGGATGAGCGATGTGAACCCGCAGCTTTTAAAAGTCGTGGGGTCAGATATACCCCAACCATACCGCAGCGGGATACATCTTCGCTTCCTCAATGATGCCAATTTTTTGAAGTTACTGCTTTACCTTGCCATCTGGTGCTTTGCCGTTAACGTCAGCGCTCCCTTTTTTAACCTCTATATGCTAGATGACCTGGATATAGATGTCAGCTTAGTAACAATCTATAACGGTTTAGGATCTGGTGCTAATATGCTGCTGCTGGTTTTCTGGGGTAAACTGTCTGACCGGATTGGGAATCGTCCCATCATGTTATTAGTAGGAATCTTGGTAGCGGTGACGCCTCTATTATGGCTAGTAGCTGGCAATGATTCAATTTCCCTTTGGATATGGTTGCCCTTTTTACACCTGCTGGGATCTGGGACGTGGGCGGCCATAGACCTGTGTACCAACAATCTGATGATGGGAGTGGCACCGGTAACAAATCAGTCTACTTACTTCGCGATCGCCGGGGCGGTTGCTGGTGTCACTGGAGCAATAGGAATCATAGCTGGTAG
This sequence comes from Nostoc sp. FACHB-888, assembly GCF_014696655.1. Taxonomy (NCBI): domain Bacteria; kingdom Bacillati; phylum Cyanobacteriota; class Cyanophyceae; order Nostocales; family Nostocaceae; genus Nostoc; species Nostoc sp. FACHB-888. The sequence goes on from NZ_JACJQM010000012.1 coordinate 114,252, forward strand.
CTTTCTCGCGACTCTGCCTGGTGCCGGTGGCTTACTGGGGCTATTTGTTCTTTCAACCGTCCTACGGACGGCTGCTCTCTTGCCCTTAGTTTTTGTTCAGGAGCAAGGCTCTGTACCTCTGGATCAGCTTTGGCGAGTCCTATTCTCAGTTAAGCAGCAAAGAGTACCGACTTAACAATATTGAAGGGGCGGCTTACTTTGTTGAAGGCGGGTTTTCTAACGTCTCCCAATCTGGGAGAGAGACTTTGAAATTAGCCCCCCTTCTCCCTTTTTTATCTTTCTACTTCATCTACTGCTTTGGGAACTCCCGCAGTTAAAACTTCATGTCCATTAGATGTAACTAACACATCATCCTCAATGCGAATACCAATACCAACCCATCGAGCATCAGTCTCTGGCTGGTCTTCTGCTAGTTTGGTATCAGGCACAATATATAGTCCCGGTTCCACTGTCAGAATTTGACCTGGTTGCAAAATCTGCGGTTTGTCTTCACCGTGCTGGTAAACTCCCACATCATGGACATCCAAACCTAACCAATGGCTGGTGCGATGCATATAATATGGCTTATATTTCTCTTCTTCAATTAACTTATCAATTTCACCTTTGAGAATGCCAAGTTCAACTAAACCTTCTGTGAGGACACGCACTGCTGTATCATGAACTAATTTGAAGGGGTTACCTGGTTGTACTTGAGCGATCGCTTGTTTTTGTGCTTCTAAAACAATCTCATACAGTGTCTTTTGTTCTGGCGTAAATTTACCCCCGACAGGAAATGTCCGGGTAATATCCGAGTTGTAATAACCGTAAGCACAGCCGGCATCAATTAGCAGTAATTCTCCATCCTGCATTTGACGATTATTTTCAATGTAGTGGAGTACGCAAGCATTCACACCAGAAGCCACAATCGAAGGATAAGCTGGCCCCATTCCACCCCGCACTCGAAAGATGCGTTCCATCTCCGCTTGAATTTCGTACTCATAACGTCCGGGTGCGGCGATTTCTTGGGCGTAATTGTGCGCTTCAGTTGCGATCGCAACTGCTTGACGCATCAACCCCAATTCAGCTTCACTTTTGATCAATCTCATGCTGTTGAGGACAGGGCCAGTATCTTCAATGGCGATCGGCCCAGTACCCCGTTTAGGATAAGTCCGCAGTAAACTTTGGTAATGTCTCAGGATTTGGTCATTAAAAGTGCGATCGCGTCCTAAATGATAGTAAATGCGGCTGGCTTTTTCCAGATACTGCGGCAACTTTTCATCTAACTCGCTAATGGGGTAAGCTTCATCAGCACCATAAATTTCCTTTGCTGCATCTACCCCAGAAAGATAACCAGTCCATACTTCCTTTTCGCGATCCTTCGGTTGGACAAACAGCACAAATCGATGTTCTGAATGATGCGGTGCTAACACTGCTACTGCCTGTGGTTCGTTAAAACCAGTTAGGTAGAAAAAATCACTGTCTTGGCGATAAACATACTCGACATCGTTGTGCATCACTGCCATTGGCGCACTGCGAAAAATGGCTGTGCCATCACCAATTTTTGCCATTAATTGCTCACGACGTTGCCGATATTCTGCTTGCATAGCTGATATATGTATTAAACTATTGTGTTATTTTACACTTTTTACTACTAGATAATGCACAAATTATGCCTCTTAATAGTTACCAATCTAAGTTATTCTAACCAATATTTGTTTCAACTCAAGTTGTAAATTCTTGGAGAATAATCAATTTTATTCAAAAGTTAAGATACCCTACCTTTCAAAGAATCAAGGTATCTCATTATTCATCAATAATTTAGGCTTGCTATACAAACTACTATGTATTCACATTAGGGCTACATAGTGTAAATAGTTTCATGTAATCAAGTAATAATTACATGAATATGTATGTTTTAATCAAGAATTTAAAATGTCAAAGAAAACAAATAAATTAACAAATTTTATCTATAAATCATTATATATAAAACACAAAATAATTTTTTGCAATTGTTTGTATAGAGCTTGAATTTTTCATAATCATCGTTTAATATCAACAGATATTTATCTTCAAAAAATATAGTTATAAAGAAATATTGAAAACCTAGTAAATGTTATTTGGTTACAGAAATAGGGTTCAAAAAAACGTTAAAAAAATATGACAACCAATCATAAAAACACACCATGTTTGGAAAGGCAGAATCCTCATCCTTATCTTTGAATACATCTGCATGGGCAGAAGAATCTTTCAAAAAATCAGAAATTTTGACATCTTCTTTTGAGAATTTAAATTCTGATTTGAGATTTGGGGGTAAAAGTTCCTCACTAACACTACAAAATGAACCGTTAACCCGGCCTGTCAAAACCTCAGCAAATCCCAATCCTAATCCTTACTTAACCAGTGCGGCGATTGTTCCTGACTTCAATGCTGATGGCAAAACTGACAAGCTTTGGGTTAATACCCAAACCGGTGAAATTATCGTTCGCCTGATGGATGGGACAACAGTTGTCGAACAGGGTTCTTTGGGCCAATTTGACCTAGCCGCCTATGATTACAAAATTGGCGAGTTCAACAATGATGGCAAAACCGACTTCTTATTACGCAATAAGACAACCGGTGAGAATAGCATTGTCCTCATGGATGGTACAAGAGTTGCTAATGCGGCTTCTCTAACTAGCGTTGATGCAGCCTGGAATTCTCAGATTGGCGATTTCAACGGCGATCGCAAAACTGATATTTTCTGGCATAATGCTCAAACTGGTGAGAATGCTATTTGGGAGATGGATGGTACAACAGTTGTCACTGCAACTGTTCTAGACACTACAGACGCAGCACTAACTCCTACCATTGTCGATTTCGACGGTAATGGCAAGAGTGACATCTTCTGGCGTAATTCAACAACTGGCGATAACAGCGTTTGGTTTATGGATGGTACGCAAAAGAGTGAATTTGCCCTGCAATCACAAGACGCAGCCTGGACTTATAGCGTTGGTGATTTTAACGGCGATTTAAGCACTGACCTGCTGTGGAGAAACGCCCAAACAGGTGAAAACAAGATTTGGACGATGAATGGTATCTTAGTCACAGAAGGTGCTTTGGGTACACTTGACTCATCTTGGACTTCCAAGATTGGTGATTTTAACGGTGATGGCAAGACCGATATCTTCTGGCACAATGGAACCACAGGTGCAAACACCGCTTGGTTGATGGATGGTACAACAGTTGCTACTGAAGCTTTCTTACCGACTAATAACGCTGCCTTGGCTCCATCTCTTGGCGATTATAACGGCGACGGTAAGACCGATATCTATTGGCGTGATCAGACAGCAAGTGCAGACAACATTTGGACTATAAATGAGACAACAGCTGTTGAAACTCCTATCAGCGAAGCAGATAAGCTTGGCCCAGAATGGTATACGTTTTAAAAGCTAGAAATGGGAGTTAGGAGTTAGGAGTTAGGAATTGTCTCTCCTCATCTCCCCCTGCTCCCTCATCCTCTCATCCTCTCATCCCCTGCTCCTTAAAACTTGTAACTCAAAACCTGAATTTCGCTATTTTCCGGTAATTTACCAGGGTTAATGGAAATACTATCTCCATTACTACGCCGCACTGTCATACCTTGCATCAAGGTCAGAAAATCATCTAGTGGCGAAATATCGCACGCAGCAGCATCAGCGGCCTGTGTGCGGTAATGGGTTGGAATTACCAACTTAGGATTTAAGATTTGAACAGCCTGCTTTGCTTCCTGAGCATTGTAGGCTTTTGCACTGCCTCCCACTGGAATGAATGCTACATCTGGCCGCCCCATCAAGATTTTTTGCTCAATGGAAATGGGTGCAGCGGCTCCGCCTAAGTGGAGGATATTAACTCCGCCTTGCTGCCAACTCCAAGCAGTATTTGAACCAAACTGCCTACCACCTTTGCGATCGTGGTCTATGGCAATTCCTTGGAACTTAATGCCTTTAAACTCATAAACTCCTGGTTCATAAATGAGTTTTGCATTTCCCGGTAGTACGTCCACAGCACCTTCATCCAGCAGTTGACTGCTAATCAGTACTAAATCTGCTGCAACTTTTGGTGGACGATACTTAGCAGTACAGCCGACCGACCGAAATGGATTGACGAGGATTTTCGCACCGCCACCAGTAAAAAGAAAGCAAGTATGACCCAACCACTGAACTGATAAACCGCTAGATTGTGCGTCAGCTTGAGATTCAGAACCCAAGTTAGTAACCAAAGCTGTGACCAAACCCGCCCCAGCATAGCCCATCAACTGTCGTCGTTTCATTAATTATGCTCTCGACTGTAACTGTTCCAGAAAATTTCGCAATAACTGTTTTCCTGAAGATGTCAGGACACTCTCTGGGTGAAATTGGACGCCCTGAATGTGAGGATAGTTCCGGTGTCGCACTCCCATAATGGTGTTATCTTCAACCCAAGCGGTGATTTCTAACACATCTGGGCAAGTCTCACGTTCGATTACCAAACTATGATACCTAGTGGCGGTTAAAGGATTTTCTAATCCCCGGAACACCCCCACCCCAGTGTGAGACACCTGAGAGGTTTTGCCATGCATCAACTCTGGAGCAGAAATTATTTTACCACCGAATACTTGACCGATGCTTTGATGTCCCAAACAGACACCCAAAATAGGCAACTCTTGGCCTAGCTGTTTAATCAATTCTAGGGAAATACCGGCATCTTCCGGGCGACCTGGGCCAGGAGAAATAACCACAGCTTCTGGGTTTAATGCCCGAATCTCATCTATGGATATCTTGTCGTTACGAAAAACTTTAATATCATCTGCTACTGGGAATTCTGCTGCAAGTTCTCCCAGATATTGCACTAAATTATATGTAAAACTGTCGTAATTATCGATAACTATAATCAAAGCCTATCACTCCTGGTTTTTACCACTCATCAGTTGCAACAAAGCATAGACAGATATCCTATGCTATTTGTTCGCTAGGTGTAAAAATAAAGCTGGCATGGACGCCTAAAGATTACCAAGTAACCCTTCCCCGAGGATGTTTAGCACGTTGGCGTAGCCCGTCGTAGACATCGCATTACTTGAATTTTGAGTTGTTTTATAATGTGTTCTCTAGGGGATCGGACAGAGTGTGGTCCTCTTATTGAGTCACTTGGCGATTACAAACCACCTCTACAAAGCCAATATAATTAACTTTACCAGAGGAGGGAGCATGAGTGTACCAGCTACCAGCACCGCTACCAAAGCAGAGACAAGAACTGCACCAGCCGCACAATCTTTAGCAATTTTAGCCAAATCATGGTATGTCTGCTTAACGGTTAAGTCCACAAGGGACTCGATCGCTGTATTGAGTAACTCTAATGCCAAAACTAAACCACTAGTTACGCCAATTACGGCTATTTCCACGGCTTGCAGATGCAAAAAAACGCTTAAAGCGATCGCCATTGCACAAACACTTACGTGGATGCGAAAATTACGTTGAGTTTGAAAACTATAGCTGATTCCAGCCCAGGCATATTTAAAACTAACAAATAAATTAGAGGCTACTTTCCAGGAAAATTCCCGTTCGTTAGACACCAGTGTTTGTAACGAGGTAGGCGTTGGTGATGGAGAAATTTTTTGGGACATAGACTTAAAAACACAAGAATAGAGTTGCTACAGTGGGAATATTCGCCGATCTTAATGGCGAAATTAACTTTGAGGCAATCTTTAAGCAATTTTCCACAGAAGTATTATAAAAGTATTACCAAAAATTAACACTATAGGTATACACAAATTCCTGCTATTCTATGTCAATAGAAATACCTATTGTGTTCAGCAATCTCACTTGCTGTTCTAACATTCGCCCCAAACTTTCTTCATCAGGATGATCCCAGCCCAACAGGTGCAATAAACCATGACTAGCTAACCAAGCTAGCTCAGTTGGTAAACTATGTTCCTGCTGTTGAGCTTGACGTTGTGCTGTATCTACAGACACGATGATATCGCCTAAGTATAATGGTATAGAAGCAAGCATTTCTTTACTTTGAGGAAAATCCACCTCCAAAGCAGCAAAGGCTAAAACGTCTGTAGGCTTATTTTGTTGACGATACTGGGCATTCAGTTCTTGAATTTGCGCGTCATCTGTCAAACGCAGCCCTATTTCATAACTTGGCGCTGGCGGAATCTGAGGGTGAAGTATTTCCAACCAGCGATTAAACCAATTTTCCCAAGTTTCAGTAGGAATTCGGGGATCAGTGTCCCCAATTTTTGCAGATGTTGTCGGGGACAACTCGTAAAAATCATCCTCTACATATAGTTCAACGCTCAGGGGCACACAGTCTCCTAATCTGAGGTTTATGGTTTGTTGTTAAGGCTGCCCTTTGTCCTTTGTCATTGGTCATCTGTCCTTTTAAATATAATTAATGACTAATGACTAATGACTAATGACTAATGACTAGTTTAGTGAGTTAGGTAAGCAAGACCAACAAGGAGAGCTAAAAGCCCTACGGCAGTCAATCCAAAATGCTTCAGGGAAGTTGCCCCCTTACGCACCATGTTTCGCATGGCGAGTTTTACGTAGCTAGGTTGAGGTTCTGTTGAAGGGGAGTTGCTCATAGTTATTTATCCACAGACTCTTTTATAACTGTAACAGTTGGTCTGGGATAGAGTGGCGATCGCCTGTATATTACTAAGGAATTTCTCTGAAAGCGACCAAATAAGGGATAATGCTACGTCTACGCGCCAATCGGAAAATCCTCAAAATAAATAACAAGTGCTAAGTAATATTAAAAATAATTACTTAGCACTTGTAAATAATTCAAAATTATGAGCTGGCGCTTTCTACTAGTTTATTCTCTTGGCGCAGATAAGCTTGGATGAATGTATCAAGTTCGCCATTCATTATATCGCCAATCGCCGTAGTCTCTGTATTTGTACGCAAATCTTTCACCATTTGGTAAGGATGAAATACATAGTTACGGATTTGGTTTCCCCAGGAGGCTTCCACCATATCGCCACGAATTTCGGCAATTTCTTGGGCGCGTTGCTCCTTAGCGATAACCAACAGCTTTGCTTTGAGGCGATTTAGAGCTTTTTCTTTATTTTGCAGTTGCGATCGCTCTTCTGTACACCGCACGGCAAGACCGGTAGGAAGGTGAACAATCCGCACCGCAGTTTCTACTTTGTTGACGTTTTGCCCGCCCTTACCACCAGAACGAGTTGTGGTGATTTCCAAATCTTTATCTGGAATATCCAATTGCACAGAGTTATCAATCTGCGGCATCACTTCCACCCCTGCAAAACTGGTTTGTCGCTTCCCGTTGGCATTAAAAGGTGAAATCCGCACTAAGCGATGTGTACCCATTTCCGATCGCAAGTAACCATAAGCATAGCGACCAGTAATTTCTAGGGTTGCCGATTTAATTCCGGCTTCATCACCCTCCGACTCTTCAGCTAAAGTTACCTTATAGCCATGAGCTTCGCCCCAACGGGTGTACATCCGCATCAGCATAAATGCCCAGTCTTGAGCATCTGTGCCACCAGCACCAGCACTAATCGTCAGTACAGCACCTTCCGCATCATAGGGGCCAGAAAGTAACTGTTGTAACTCCCACTGGTCAAGGTCACGATTCAGTTTAGTAATGGTAGATTCTGCTTCTTGGAGTAGTGCCTCATCGGTTTCTAACTCCAATAATTCAACAACTGCCTTAGTATCTTCGAGATTGGCGTGCCAGCGATCGTATTGCTCGAGGTGGGCTTTCAGGTCGTTGAGTTCTTGCAGGGTTTGTTGGGCTTGGGTTTGGTTATCCCAAAATTCTGGCTGTGCTGATATTTTTTCGAGGTCTTGAATTTTGGCTGTCAGTGCAGGTACGTCAAAGATAGTCCTGGGTTTTACCCAGGCGGCCAGACAACGTTTCGATTTCGCGTTTGAGTTCTAAAACTTCCATAGTGCTTGCTGTAATGATAGATAGAGCGCTTTGGATTGGAAAATTGCTCTTTATTCTACTTATGTTTCTTGATTTTAGCTGTAGTTGGGCAAATTTTTTCTACACTACTTATATAAGTTACAAAAGTGACTTAAAATTATCAAGCGTTTCTTTACCCACTGAAGTAGCGTGATTTAGCTGTTGCAGAAAGGCTTGGATAAACAAATCAATTTTACCGTCTAATACCTCTGTCGCAGCAAGTGTTTCTACATTGGTACGTAAATCTTTTACCTTGGTGTGAGGATGCAAGATATATTCACGGATGAGCTTGTTGGATAGAGGTTTTATCTGTCGGGGTTGAATTTTATCAAGCTGGACATTTTGGGCCAGTGCGTAGGCGTAGCCAGCCGTAGGCATCGCAAACAGTTTACTCTTGAGAATAGCCAGGGCTTTCTCTTTGTTTTGCATCAGACTGCGTTCTTGGTCGCAAAATACACTAATCCCTGTAGGAATGTGAACCATATTTACCCATGTTTCTACATGGTTGACATTCCCCCGATAGCGAGGCCAAGTAATTTCCAAATCCTTCTCTGGAATCTCCCACTCAATAGACTCATCCAATATTGGGATAACTTCTACACTTGCTAAACTGGTCCGCAAGCTGTTAGCAGCATCAAAGGGCGATATTTGCTGTAGCTGATGTGTGCCCGTTTCTGATTTGAGGTAGCCGTATGCATAACGTACTGTAATTTCTAAGGTTGCATACTTAATTCCGGCCTCATTCCCATCAGAAATCTCTACTACATCCAATTGGTAATTGTGACTTTTTGCCCAACGCCAGTACATTTGCAGCAACATATATGCCCAATATTGACTGTCTGCATTATCAACCTCAGTAGTAATAGTCAGAAATGCACTTTTTTTGTCTTCGGGGTCAGACAAGAATTGTCGTATTTCTGCTGTTTCGAGTTCTTGGTGGAGTTGGGTAAGGTTGCTTTGCACCTCTTGCCACAATTGCTCATCGGCTGATAATTCCAACAATTGCAATGCAGCTTTGATATCTTCTAGAATCGAACACCAGCGCTGATATTGCTGATGCTTATAAAATATGGAGTATTCAATTTCTTGAAGTACTTCATAAGCACGGGTTGGATTATTCCAAAAATCTGGTTGAGCAATTACTTGATCTAAATATTGAATTCTTGCAATCAAATATTGGAGGTCAAAGACAGTCCTCACCCTTACCCAAGATATTAGACAACCTTTCTACTTCAATTTTGATATTTAAGAGTTCAAGCATAGTTTTGCTCATTTAAGGCTTAACTTATCTACATATTCTACTATTAAAACGATGAAAAAACCGTGGTTGCTGAAAATTTAACCACGGTTTTTACTTTATAAAACTTTACTTTTGCTATTGCCTACAGACAATTAATCGCGGCCATTTATGGCAATTAGCAACCGCAAGATAAAGACGAACAAATTGATGTAAGTTAAGTACATCGACAAAGCAGCAGGCAGATATTGGTCATCGCTGTAAGTACGGGGCAAGATGTAGAAATCCACAACAGAAACCCCAACAAACAGAAATACTCCTAAACCAGAGATGGCGATTTCTAACCAATTTGGCGTGTAAACACCAAACATAGCAAACCCGAATTGGGCAAGGCACACAACCACCAAGGCAATAACACCAAGATTGATGGTTTTCGTCAAAGCCATGCCATCTTGTTCAGAAAGATTTGAACCAATTTGACGGGCAGCAATAAAAGTAACGCCACAACCAAGGGCAGCCAACCCAATGCCTTGAATGCCAACACCTTGGGATCTTAAGGCGACAAATACCAAGCCACTGAGGGTATATCCAGACAAGAGGCTGTAGGTTGCTAACAGGGGTAGTGCAAGACCCTTATTGCCCTTTTGAGCAACATTTTGGGCAACAAAGAACAAAACTAGCTCCAAAATCACCGCACCGATGAAGGTGGGAAAGAATATTTCGGGGTTAGTACGGATAACTCCCAAACCGCCGTAGGTTCCTAATGCCGTTAGCACTAATCCACCACCAACGTAGGGGAGGGCATTGGCGATTACGTTTGGGCCAACGAGGGCGTGAGATTTAGCCTCACGGATAGCTTCACGAAAATTACTGGTATTGCTCATATTGAAAAACTGTTTTTTAGGAAAACGTTGTGCTTATTCCTATTGTTACCAATCTTTGCGGTTAACAGCCAACGATTTAATATCGTTGTCACTTCTGAAGGGCGGCTTTGTTGTTAAAAATTAGAGTCGCCCGTCTCTTTTACGATTCATTCAGTGCGGATGCACGTTGCCCTCAGTACGACAAATGGCTATTAGATCAGTGATGCATTTTTCAGCATAAATAGCTAGTTTTTGTTGCAAAAGCTAAAGATTATGTGCCATTCAAGATTTATCTAAAAAACAGACATAATCTGCAACAGAGAGAGTAGCAAAATCATGCGTACAAATACTGAATTGCGGAGTGCGACCCCTTACAAGTTCAGTGAAACGACGATGGCTTATTCAGCCCCAACTAAGGAAAATAATGACAGCTTAAAAGAAAATATACGCAACTCCATTTTCCCAGGAATAGGAGTCACAACAAAGGAATGTATATGGCAACAAGTGAGTCCTCTTTACGAACTGATGGTATAGAATTATTACACTTGTACCACCAGAATCCATCTATTAAACTTCGTAATAAACTTGTACAGTTACATACTGGCTTAGTACGGAAGATGGCTCATAAGTTCAGCCATCAATGTAATGAACCTTATGAAGATTTAGAACAAATCGGTTATTTTGGATTGATTAGGGCAATTGAACGCTTTGATCCCAGCCAAGGATATGCTTTTAGTTCCTTTGCTGTGCCATACATTCGCGGTGAGATGCTGCACTTTTTGCGCGATCGCAGTACTCTATTAAAAATTCCCCGTCGTTGGCAAGAATTATATAATGAAGGGCAAAAGATTCGCAAGGACTTGGCAATGTCTTTAGGTCGTCAGCCCAAGGATGCTGAAATTGCCAGCCACCTGCGGGTATCTGTGCAAGAATGGCAAGAAACCAAGTTAGCTGCTCAAAATCGGATGCCTTTGAGTTTAGATGCAACCGCAGTTAACTATGTTGATTGCCAAATAACCTTGGGTGAAGCACTTCCTTGTCCTCGTTCTCATGTTCTTTTACAACAAGAAGAAGAACGCCAACAACTCCAAGGCGCAATCAATATGTTGGAAGAAAAGCCCCGGATGGCAGTTGAAATGGTATTTTTGAAGGAACTTTCTCGCAAAGATGCTGCTAAGAATATTGGCACCAGCCCAATGACAGTAACGCGGTATCTGCAAAAGGGCATCCAAGATTTGATTTGCTATTTGCAACCACAGGTAATGCCAACTGGATCGTAGTCATTAGTCAATGGTCAGTGGTTAGTAGAAAAGCAACTGACAAATGACAAATGACTAATTATCGAGATTTTAAATCAGCGATCGCACCTTTGGTCATGGCAGCAATAGCTTGATCTGTCGCTTTTGGCAAATGATAATATTTACCCCCTGCTGTTTGCGATAATTCTTTAGCAAAGCCAGTAGACACAAATTTACTTTCCGTATCAATTACTAATAGTTGCATCCCCAAAGCACGAATTCTGGCAGCAATTTCTAATAATTCTCCTTTAATATCTGGCTTTTCTCCTGGTTCTAGCTGTTCACCCAAAGAACGCGCTAAGGGAATATTACCCCGCCCATCGGTGATTGCTACAAGGACAACTTGCCCAATATCCCCACTCATCTGAGCATTTAAGCCGACGCGCACAGCTTGAGTTAAGCCATGCGCTAAGGGCGAACCCCCACCACAGGGCAACCTTTCCAAACGGTTACGCGCTAAGGCAATAGAACGTGTTGGAGGCAATAATACCTCTGCCTGTTCTCCCCGGAAGGGAATTAATGCTATTTGGTCACGGTTTTGATAAGCTTCTGTCAACAGTTGCATCACCGCACCTTTAGCCGACTGCATTCGGTTCAGGGCCATTGAGCCAGAAGCATCTACTACAAATACTACCAACGCCCCCGCTTTGCGTACCAGGCGTTTCGAGCGAATATCAGGCTGTTCGACAATAACTTTTCTATCTGGTTGTCTTTCTCTTCGTGCTTTTTGATAAGGAGCAGCAGCTCTCAGTGTTGCATCTACTGCAATGCGTCGCGCTTTCCCTTTGGGCAACATCGGCTTAATGTAGCGTCCCCTGTCATCGGAAAAGATGACGCTGCGACTACCAGATTTACCTTGCCGCTTCGCCATTTGAGTAAAATACAGCACGTTGTCATCAAGGATTACTCCTTCCGGATCAAAGATAAATTCTTCCGGGATGTCGGGGGGTTCTTGCTCTTGATTCTCTTCCTGTTCTTCCTGTTCTTCTTGTTCCTCTTCTGATTCGTCCTGGGATTCTTCTTGATTCTGTTGCGGTGGGGGTGGAGGCGGTGGCGGTGCTTGTTCGGGTGGCGGTGTCTGCACAACTGTAGCTCGTGGTACAATCACTAGTTCTACAGCACGGCGCAAATCTTCGGCATTAACTGTTGTTCGTCCCTCCAAAGCAGCAGCAGCTTTGGCAACCCGCGTGGCGAATAACTCGGCGCGATGTCCCTGAACTCCGCCGCGAATGGCCTCATCGACTAAGTAGGCAATTTGTTCATGGGTGATGATGACTTCTTTCAACCATTCCCGTGCCAAAATGATTTGGGTTTTCAGGGAGTCTAAATCTTCGTTGTACTGTTTGAGAAAGTCTTGGGGAGATTTAGAATAAGCGATCGCTTGTTCAACTGCTTCTACTCTTTGATCTAAGCCGAGTACACCATCAGCAGAAAGTGCGATCGCAATTCTATCTAATAAATGCTCCCGTAATCCGCCTTCTTCTGGATTGTAGGTGGCAATAAATAGGGATTTGCACGGATGCTGAAAACTAATCCCTTCCCGTTCAATCTGGTTGCGTCCATCAGATAATACTGTTAGAAGCTGATTTGATATTTGGTCATCTAATAAATTAATTTCATCTACGTACAGTACACCCCGGTTTGCTGTAGCGAGTAATCCAGGCTGAAAAATAGTATCACCTTGTTTTACCGACTTTTCAACATCTACTGAACCTAATAGTCGGTCTTCGGTGATACCTAGAGGGATTTGTAAAAAAGGTGCGGGAATAATTTCGACGGGAACATCTTGAATATCTTTGTCTGCGTACTCCGCCAAAAGTTGATCATCCCATTCTTCTGGGTGATTGGGGTCACAATTACTGATTGAACCTTTGACAACTTCAATCGGCGGTAGTAGAGCGTGGATAGCACGAGCCATTACAGATTTTGCCGTACCACGACGACCTGCGATCGCTACTCCTCCCAAACCAGGATCAACTGCGGCTAACAGCAAGGCTAATTTAATTGCTTCTTGACCGACTACGGCTGTCAAGGGAAAGGCAGTGATGGTGGGATTGATAGTAGGCGCAGGCATTGTTTGCTTTCATAGCGAGTCTCGTCCTTTAGCATACCAATTTCTGACACATTTAGAATAGGGATTATGGCAATGAGAGAAAGGTAAAGTTATGAGTATTGCTCAAGCTAAACGCTTCACACTGGATGAATACCACAGGCTTGGAGAATTGGGCTTTTTCCATGAAGATGACCACATTGAATTAATCAACGGGGAAATTATTGAAATGGCATCCAAAGGTACAGCCCATGAAACTTGTTTAAGAAAACTGTTGAAAGAACTCCCCAAAATACTGGGAGACAAGGCTACTTTGCAATCACAAGCGCCAATTACTTTGCCACCTAATAGTGAACCTGAGCCTGATTTTGCGATTGTTCAAAACCGTGCTGATGATTATCTATCGGCTCACCCTAAACCAACTGATGTGTTATTGGTGATGGAGGTTTCCGATTCTTCTTTAGCTTATGACCAAGATGTTAAAATACCTCTCTATGCTAAAGCGGGTATTACTGATTATTGGATATTCAATTTATTCGATAATTATTTGGAAGCTTACAGTGAACCATATCAGGATAATCAAGGCAGATATGGTTATTCAAATAAGCGAATTTTCTTGTCAAATGAGATAATAACTTTTCCCTGCTTCCCTGATTTCTCTCTTGATTTAGCTAAGGTCAGTAGATCGAAAACTTTTGTAATTTGACGAAATAATCAGCGTTTCAGCCGACGCTTTGGGGCTGATGATCGCGATCGCTTGAACCGCACTCTTAACCAACCAACAACGCCCGTTCCTTGAAAAGCAGACTCTAACAGGATTGCGGCAAATTGTGTTTCTAAACTCAAATGAACGGCTGGTAAGGATTCTGGAAAACTTTTCGATCTACTGAAGGTGTTTCCGCCAAAGCTGAATTTTTAAACTTTGTTATAGAATTCAGTCATAAGACAAAAGAGTTAGTTTTATGGCTTATAGTGATTTTAAACTTATTGAAGTTATTGATTCTTTTGGGTTAGTTATCCACGAATCATCTGGACTATTCGCAAATGTACAGGAGCAAGAGTGCAGTGATTTATTATCTACTCTTCTGAGGGAAAATGTTGATTTAGCAGTAGCGATAAGTTCCGAAAAAGCTCGGAGTGAAATGATAATTAGTCCAATTTTGTTAGAGATTAGACGCAAATTTAATTATGAAATCAGCTTTTTTTCGGGAGTTGACTTTACTGTTGATAGCCAGCGAGGATTAAACGGCTTTTGTGATTTTATTTTGAGTCTTTCTTCAGAGCAGTTGCTTGTACGTAGTCCGGTAATTGTCTTAGTAGAAAGTAAAAATGAGAATTTGAGGTCTGGTTTAGCCCAATGTATTGCCGAAATGGTAGCGGCTCAGTTATTTAACGAGAGAGGTGGAAATCACATCAAATCTATATATGGTGCTGTTACTATCGGTACTATCTGGCAATTTCTCAAACTTGAAGGTAATGTAGTTTCGATTGATTTGAGTGAATATTATATCAAGGATATTAAGAAGATTTTAGGTATTTTGTATGGTGCGATCGCGCAAAGTAAATCGTAAATTATTTATTAACTAAAAAAATAGTGGTTGTGAAAGAATACCATAGAAGGCGATGTTTTACAACAAGCCGCTACGCGTCTACGCTTTTACGAAATCTTCATAAGTAACTATATTGACATCCAGCATTAGTTATGACAATGTGTACTTAAGACAGCAAAATAACCGCACTCTAAAGCGCAGGTTTTTGGTGTTGTCTCAGCAGCAGAATTCCTAGTTTCCTGCCGAGCTTCGTGTCATCCCTTCAGCTGATTATTTAGCAAAATGTCAAGTCAACTGATTGATTAGGCTTTCAACGGGAAGATGAGATGTTTGGATAAATATTCAGGGGAGGGGATGACGCGAAACTTGGTAGGAAGCCAGGAGTTCTACGGCTGAGACTTGAACCAAACGAAAGCGTAGACAACAAATTTTTGGTATAAAAAAATTAATTTTTGATTTATTTTATCCGCATAAATTTGTTACCCTTAGATGCCTAATATTCCAATGCTGTTCCAAACAATAAGCGAAATGGAACATCGACAAAATGAATCCCAAACAAAAACGTAATAAGAAGCAGCAACTCATTGATTTTTATGGTTCTTACTGTTGGTGGTGTCGTCAAAATACCCCACATAAAAATCTGACATTTGATCACCTTTTACCTAAGAGTCGTGGCGGTTCTAATTCTTTTGAAAACTTACGACTTTCTTGCTTTCCATGTAACAATTCTCGTGGTAACAGTCTGTATCCGCCTCTTTTAATCAAGAATAACTGTTTATAACTAGCATCTGAATCTTATTAGTATTTTATTTTTTAAGGTGGGCATCTTGTCCGCCTTTTCCATTCAATTAACTACCAAAAAGAGGAAAAACAAAAATGCACAAACTTCTAATATTTCATAATGAAAAGCTTCTGCGACAAGCACTTACTCACCGTTCTTATGTCCATGAAAACCCTGGAGAAGGCGAACATAATGAGCGCCTAGAATTCCTCGGTGATGCTTTGCTGAATTTCTTAAGTGGCGAATATCTATACAAGTGTCACCCAGAAATGGGAGAAGACGAATTAACCCGGCGGCGTTCGGCGCTAGTAGATGAGAAACAATTAGCAAAGTTCGCCGAGGAGGTAGGTTTGGACTTTAGGATGCGGTTAGGAAAAGGTGCAATTCGAGACGGAGGCTTCCAAAATCCTAATTTGCTTAGTAGCACCTTTGAAGCTGTACTTGGTGCTTACTATTTAGATAATGATTCCAATATTGAAACAGTTCGCGCAATTATAGAACCGTTATTTGATTCTGTAGATCCTAAGCATATAGTTGTGTCTCGTTCTAATGTAGACTCAAAAAATCGCTTTCAAGAATGGGTGCAACGCAACGTTACTCCAAATCCCCCCAAATATTTTACAGAACAAATAGGAGGCCCTTCTCACGCGCCAGAATTCATCGCAAAAGTATTGGTAAATGAAAAATTTTACGGCGAAGGTAAAGGACGGAATAAAAAAGATGCTGAAAAAGCTGCTGCTGAGGATGCGCTAGATAAGTTGAAAAAACAAGGATTATTGTAATAATGTTTTTTGATTTCACGCAAAGGCGAAAAGAAGAATTTTACGTCTTGGCGCGAAATCAACTTTCTATTTGTAAGGGCAAAATTACGGTGAAGGTAGAACCAACGCCTACTTCAGAGACTAGCTTAATTTCACCTTCGAGTAGTTTTACTAAGCGGGAGACGATCGCTAATCCCAATCCTGTACTATCAGGGAGATAAGGGCGATCGCTAGAACTTACGCGAAAATAAGGTTCAAATATCTGGGTTTGGTTTTCGGGTGCAATGCCAATTCCTGTGTCAGAAACTGTGATCGCCCATTTCTGATTCTCCAACATCTGACACATTATAATAATAGTCCCCGACTCTGTATAGCGAATCGCATTACTAATAAGATTTGTAATAATTTGTTGGCATTGAAAAGGATCTGTGATTAATTTTTTGGGAGTGCGTTCGCCTTTGGCGTTGGCGAAGCCATCGCAATCTACTACAATTTTTAAATTTTTCCCAGCAGCTAAAGGTTCCAACATTTCACAGACATTATTAATTAATTCACGCACATCGGTAGGTGCTAGTTGGAGTTTTATCTGCCCTGCATCATGCCGCGAAAGTTCTAATACATCGTTGATCAGATGGAGTAACTGTCTACCGTTGCGTAACACGCGCTCAATATGTTCTAAATTGGTATAGTTGTCTTTTATCTCAGTCTTCCGCCGTTGTTGGCGCAAAAACAGATCCGAGTAACCAATAATGGAAGTTAAGGGATGTTTCAATTCATGGGCTAGTTGCGAAAGATACTCTTGATTTGCACTAATCAAGCGTGTGAGTTCATCATTATGGAGTGTTAATGATAACTGCAACTGGTGTAATTCTCGCAACCGCTCCTCAACATAACTCTTAAAACAGCGAGCGATCGCTTCGTCTATGATAGCGTCAATCAAACGCATGGAACGAATTATCTCTACAGGTGTTCCATTCAAGAAATCTGCTTGTAGAGCATCAAATATTACTGTTCGCAGCAGATGATATTCTCTGGCAATTTCTGCTGGATCAAAGCCTTGTTCAGCTCGAATAGCTCCATGTTGGAAACTAGCAGTAACTATTGACTGAATATCATTATCCTGAGATTTTGAAAGCACTGTTACCATTGCTTGTAAGACATCAGGGATATGATCTTTTACTGCTGTATAAGATAAATCATCAGCACTTTCAATCCGTCTATCCTTGCGAACTGCTGTAATCCATTTATCTATGATGGTGTCCTTTTTTTCAGCCAGTACTTGACTAAAATCCATTTTGTTAAATTTAACTACAAAGATAGATGAATAAACTTCCATATCCAATTAGTTTAGCGAGTGGAGTGAGTTTTTACCAAAATTAATAATTTAGTTCACCTACCAAAAGGAATATATTATAATATTATTTTGTTTACTGATTAATGGTTGATTGGCCGTGTATAAAAAACTACTAACAAAATTAATGCATATAAATAAATATTAATCAAGCACGTAACAATATTGATGCTTGACTCGACTATATTGTTTAGCTGTCTGTGCAAGACTTTACTCACAACACAACTAAAAATATAAATTTTGTTTATTACCAAAAAACAAATAGAGGCACTTGATCTCAGTATTCAAGTAAATAATATTTATCATAAGATAGATAGCTTTTACTGAGCGTCGATGTTATATTGTGCATAATTTAGTATCCATTAGAGTAAGTCAGCCTAATCCAGCGTGTCACAGTGCATAACGCTGGAGCGGAGGAACCAAATTGTGGGGCGTATCTCATAGAAAGTCAGGAGTTGAGAGTGGGGAGTTGAAAGTTAGTTTACTAAATACTTAACTTATAACTCATAACTTATAACTCATAACTTTCTTCAGAAGGGCATCTCTCAGCCCTAGCCCGTCAGCTAACTTCGTAGGCATTGAGAGGAGACTGAAGAGAACGGCATTTTTATGATGTTCCGATCTCATCGGTGTCCAAGGCTGGTACTGCTCGGATTTTTTGTACCTGCACTTAAATCTGTTGAGGTCGTAAATGATATTTCAACTAAATTTGGCCGCGATCGCTGCGATCGCAGGACAAGCTGCGTGGAAAAAGACAAAACCTGTCATCCAAAGAGATGTCTTCTTTCTACCCGTATTGGGCTTTTTGGGAATAATTGTATTGTGGTGGATTATTGCACTTGCAAACCATGAATTGATGCCCACCCCCCCAGAAGCGCTAATCGCTAATTTAGATTACATCTTAAATCCCTTCTACCAGCGAGGCCCCGGCAACTTAGGAATTGGTTGGCTGTTAATCGCAAGTCTGCGCCGGGTATTAATAGGATTCTTGTTAGGTGCGGTAGTAGCGATTCCTCTGGGATTTCTAATTGGGATGTCCAGACCGGCAATGCTAGCACTCAATCCCATCATTCAAATTTTTAAACCTGTATCGCCCTTAGCTTGGTTGCCCATCGCCTTAGCAATTTTCAATTTGGCAGATCCTTCAGCCATTTTTGTAATTTTTATTACCTCCTTATGGCCAACAATTATTAATACCGCTTTAGGAGTTTCTAGCGTTCCCAAAGATTATTTAGACGTAGCACGAGTGCTAGAAATGCCCCGTTGGCGACGGATTACAAAAATTATTTGGCCTGCAAGTTTGCCATATATTTTTACAGGTTTGAGAATTAGTTTAGGGATAGCTTGGCTAGTAATCGTTGCCGTAGAAATGCTCACAGGCGGTATTGGAATCGGTTTTTTTGTTTGGGATGAATGGAGTCGCTTAAACCTGAGTTCAGTCTTTTTAGCTGTGTTGGTAATTGGTGTAACTGGGTTAATCCTGGATTACGCCGTGGACAAAATCCAAGAATTAGTAACCCATCGCCCTAAAACTTCCAACTAACAAAATTTGGCTGCTATCGAAACAGCAAGATTTGAAGAAGAGTTCATAATCATTCTTCGTGGGGGATTTAAACCCGCCACTGTCTTCTTGACTACATTTACGCCTTGCTCAGTAACCACAAAACCACAGATTTGCTGGGATGCAAAGACGCCGTTTATTCATTCGCTTTTTCGGTCAGAATACCCAACTAAATCCTGACTACTAAATTCTGTTTGATAATGGAACTTTGCGCCTAGAGCCTGAGCAATCAATCACCAATGGAGCTACAAAAATGGGTGATATTAACTGGACTCGACGAGATATTATCAAGGGAATAGGAGCAACAACGGCGGGAATGGCGCTGTCCTCCTGTGGAATTTCAGGAGATCGATCAGCCAAAGGATTGACCGAAGAAGCTTTAGCTGTGCAACCAGTAGTTAAAAGCGGCGACTTAGAAAAAGCCGATCTTACTGTTGGTTATGTACCCGTTAATGATTGTGCGCCATTTGCGATCGCCTGGAAAAAAGGCTTCTTCCGCAAGTATGGTTTGAACGTTACACTCAACCGCGAGGCCAGTTGGGCCACCTCCCGCGATGGTGTAATTTTTGGTCGCCTGGATGCCTCACCTGTGGTATCTGGTGCAGTTACCAACGCCAGAATTGGTGCTGAAGGCGCACGCCATGCCCCCTTGTGTGCAGCCATGACCATCCACCGCCACGGTAACGCCATGACGATGAACAAAGCCATGTGGGATTTTGGGCTGCGTCCGTGGTACGAGTATCAAGAAAAATATGGCGATGGCGCTTTAGAAGCCTTTGGGCGCGATTTCCGAAACTACTTTGAGAAGCAACCCGCAGAAGGCAAAGTATGGGCAGTTGTTCTAAGTTCCTCCATTTACGAATACTTTATCCGTTACTTATCCGCCGCCGCTGGTGTTGATCCGCTTAAAGAGTTTCGCGTCATCATCGTTCCGCCGCCCCAAATGGTGACAAACGTGCGGATTGGTGCAATGCAAGCTTACATGGTTGCAGAACCCTGGAATACACGAGCAATAACAGGTAATGAAAACATTGGTTTTACCTTTGCACAAGGCAAAGAAGTCTGGTTGGGACACCCAGATCGACTTTTGGGGGTGATGGAATCTTTCATCGAAAAACATCCCAAAACCTATCGTTCTTTAGTCAAAGCGATGATTGAAGCTTGTCAGTATTGCAGCAAAGCAGAAAACCGCCAAGAAGTCGCCGAACTAATAACAGACCGTTCCTTTACAGGTGCTAGACCTAAAAAGAAAGATGCCCCAATTGCGAAGTTTACAAGTCCGGGAATTCTCGGCAACTACAACTATGGCGGCTTTGACGGCAAAGACCGCACCATCAAAGCCGCTGACACCACGATTTTCTTCGATATTCCTGATAACCTTCCTAAACAGCCAGCAGAACACTCCACATTCTTATGGAGATCAAGAAGTATCTGGATGATGACACAAGCAGCACGGTGGGGACAAATTAAGGAATTCCCCAAAGATGCTGAAAAATTAGCAGAAATTGGCTGGAGAACAGATTTATATCGGGAGATAGCATCTGAAATAGGCATCGAGTCTCCCAAGGATGATTACAAGGTCGAATCACCAGAAGTATTTATAGATAAGAAAGGCTTCGACCCCAGTGATCCGGTGGGTTATCTGAATAGTTTTGCCATCAGGGCTAACGCTCCCACTAACTTTTTCATGTCTTAAATCCCAAGTTCAACTATTGACTGATAACTAAATTATTGCCGGAGCATTTGATCATGGAATATACTTCATTACCTATTAATACCCAGACCAAAGTTATGCCCCGTCCTGAATTTTTAGAAATTGAAAATTTAGTCAAGTCTTATCCGACACCTGATAAAGAAAACTTTGTCGTTTTAGATGGGGTTAATCTGACGATTGGGGAAGATGAATATATTTCTGTAATTGGTCACTCTGGTTGTGGAAAATCAACCCTACTAAAGATAGTAGCTGGTTTAGAAAAAGCAACTTCAGGCTCAGTAAGGCTAGATGGAAAAGAAATTCATAAGCCAGGAGCCGAACGGATGATGGTATTTCAGAATTATTCGCTGTTACCTTGGTTAACTGTGCGAGAAAATATCCGTTTAGCTGTGGATGAAGTGCTAAAAAATGCTAACCGGGCTGAAAAAATTAGCATTGTAAATGAACACTTGGCAATGGTAAACTTGACGGCGGCGGCTGACAAATATCCTGATGAGATTTCTGGAGGTATGAAACAACGAGTAGGGATTGCCAGAGCTTTAGCAATTCGTCCTAAAATGTTACTGATGGATGAACCTTTTGGGGCACTAGATGCGCTAACTCGTGGCAAATTGCAACGCCAGGTATTGGATATTTGGGAAAATAATCGTCAAGCAGTAATGATGATTACCCATGATGTAGATGAAGCAATCTATATGTCCGATCGCATCGTCTTGATGACCAATGGCCCATCTGCTAGTATAGGAGAGATTTTAGAAGTTCCTTTTGAGCATCCACGCGATCGCGCCGCCATGCGAAACTCAAAAGAATATTTTGAACTCCGCAACCACGCCCTGAATTTCCTTGATCGATATTTTGCCCAAGACGAGTAAATTAGATTATCATCTTTTTTAGTGGGTAGCCTAATTCAAATTCATCAAAGCTGAATTTGGAACGGAGGAACCAATGTTTGGGGCTAATCTAACGAGAGACACCTTCCAGTCTTAGCCCGTCAGCTAACTCCGTAGGCAATGGAAGGAACCCCCAAGAGTTTGGCTGTAATACAGTTATTATTGGGGTTTCCTTGATTAATTTAAGATTTGAACTTTTGGTTATCGTCACTCAATCTAAAATCCAAAATCGTTCGACTGAGTGTAGCCAAAGTCCAAAATCTAAAATTAAGCACCCTGCCTCTCATTACTAAATCATTTCATTGGGAGAAGTAAAGCTGTGCAAATTAAGCCAATGTTAGCACGTCTGCAAAGTGCCGTAGGTCGAGATGACTTAATTGAACAAATGGTACTAGTACCAGAACCAAAAGAACCTTTTTCTAAAAAACCTCAAAGAGAAAAGGCAGTTAATTTAATTGTTGCCTATGACGCATCTCCTAACAGTCATACGGCGCTAGATATCGCTTTTTGGATTGCTCATCAAACGCGTTTAGCTACTAATGCAGAAGTCACAGTTCAAGCCGTTTATGTGATAGAAGATAATCAAAGTAGCCAGTATTCAAATATCTTAACCTTTGCAGAACAACAGCCTCAATTGGAGTGTCAAGTCAGTGAAATATCAAAATCTGCCACACAGGTATTAACTCAACCCCAATTGCAAACAGTGGTAACTCCCCTGCAACAAGCAGATATAATTCTCTGGCAAGCCCGAAGTCTGGCTGAAGAATGGCAGGGTTCCTTCAAATCTCATTTGCGGTTTGGCAGGATTTCCACAGAACTTAACAGAGTTGTTGAATCAGAAACTGCCGATATTTTATTTCTCGGTTGCAAATCTGTTGATCATCCGATGATTGAGGCTCTAGGTTCTAATTTCCCCTGCGCCGTTTTGGGTATTCCCAGTTGTATTGATGAATAATCACTGTTCAGAATTTCAGTAATTTTTATCTAATTTTAATCATAGAGAGTCACCTAAAATTAGGTGGCTTTTTTCGGTATTATGTAACAAATTAAACTTTAGGAGGTAGGATGTGGAAAACTGGCAAGCAATCCTCAGTGTGATTACATTTATCAGCGTCATTATCTTAGTGATGACAGAATGGATACATCTCACAATTGCTGCATTATTAGGAGCATTGTTATTAGTTTTTACCAACGTCATGACTTTAGAAGAAGCTGTTGGTTACATCGGCAACAGTCATGGAACACTCGGTTTATTCTTTGGAGTTATGGTGTTAGTACGGGCTTTTGAACCTACTAAGATATTTGATTATTTAGCCACTCAAATAGTACTCATAGCTAAGGGACAAGGCAAGCGTCTATTACTTGGTATTGTAGCTATTGTGACACCCATCTGTGCAGTTTTGCCAAATGCCACAACAGTAATGCTGCTAGCACCTTTAATTCCCCCAATGGCGCAGGAAGTTGGGATAAATTTTGTACCCTTATTAATTTTAATGGTATTTGTTGCTAATAGTGCCGGACTACTTACTTTAGTTGGAGATCCAGCTACATTTATCGTTGGCGATGCTGTGAATATCAGCTTTATAGATTATTTGTTTAAATTAAGTTTAGGGGGAGTAATTGCCGTTGTCGTAGTAATTGCAACACTACCATTTTTATTCCGTAAAATTTGGAATACACAGTTAGATAATCTTGAAGAACTGCCACACCCACAAATCAATCATCCACGAGCTTTGAGCTTAGGTGCAGTTATTGTATTTTTTGTCCTGCTATTTTTTGTCATTGGAGAATCTCTACCAGTTCCGATCTCGCCTGCTGCCGTAGCTTTGTTAGGAGCAGCTTTAGCTTTGCTTTTATCTCACCATAGCAAAATTGACTCAGTCAACAACATTTTGCGGGATGTAGACTGGAGTACATTAATATTTTTTATGAGTATTTTTGTATTAATTGGAGGACTAGAAAAAACAGGCGTAATTAATGGTTTATCAGGAGTATTAGCAGTAATTTTAGGAAAAAATATTGTCCTGGGTTCCCTAGTTTTGCTATTTTTTGTAGGTATATTATCTAGCGTAGTGCCCAATATTCCTTTAGTGGTGGGGATGGTTCCCTTACTTAAACAATACATTGTTACTGTGGGATTAGCACCCACAGAAGTTTTAGCACAAGACTTTCAAGGGCAGTTTCCCCCAGAAGTGTTACCGCTTTTTTATGCGATGATGTTTGGTGCAACTCTGGGAGGTAATGGCACATTAGTAGGTGCATCATCTAATATCGTAGCCGCCGGGATTTCTGAGCAGCATGGACGCCGCATCTCGTTTAAAACTTTTCTCCACTACGGTATTCCAGTAATGGTATTGCAACTAGTAACTTCAGCTTTGTATATGTTGGTTCGCTTTTTGCTCTAGGTAGGCAAAGGTGAACCTAATTAAATATAAAATGCTCAGGAGATAAATCCCGGCTTTTGGTAAGAAGCCGGGTTACTGAGTACTATCTTTAACTTATACTTAGACACTTATCAATCCTGAGCTATTGCTAATAACTAATTAGGTGTAGCACGTCCCTTAAGACGCTATAACCTGCTAAATCCCAAAGCAAATAGGCAAGGAATCCAATAGCCGCCAAGCGACCGTTCCAAAGTTCGGCTTGAGGTGTCCAGCCAAACAGAAATGCATTGCGATCTACGCCGTTGTATTCTGCTGCAACAGGTGGTAAATCAGTAGAAGGACGAGTTCCTTGAGTTGCCATTTTTTTCTCCAATATCTAGTAATCTTTCAGGTGTTCAATCTTTACTTATTTACTAGCGAATTAGACCCAGTACGTCACGAACAACGCTATAACCAGCCAAATCCCACAATAAATAGGCTAGAAAACCAATTGCTGCAAAGCGACCATTCCAAAGTTCGGCTTGAGGTGTCCAGCCAAACAGAAATGCGTTGCGGTCTACACCGTTGTATTCTGCTGCAACAGGTGGTAAATCAGTAGAAGGACGAGTTTCTTGAGTTGCCATTTTTTTCTCCAATATCTAGTAATTTTTCAGGTGTTTAATACTCTAGTAGCCAACTATGCGTAGAACGTCACGAAGAACGCTATAGCCCGCCAAATCCCACAATAAATAGGCTAGAAAACCAATTGCTGCCAAGCGACCATTCCAAAGTTCGGTCTGAGGTGTCCAGCCAAACAGAAATGCGTTGCGGTCTACACCGTTGTATTCTGCTGCAACAGGTGGTAAATCAGTAGAAGGACGAGTTTCTTGAGTTGCCATTTTTTTCTCCAATATCTAGTAATTTTTCAGGTGTTTAATACTCTAGTAGCCAACTAAGTGCAAAACGTCACGAACAACGCTATAACCAGCCAAATCCCACAATAAATAGGCTAGAAAACCAATTGCTGCCAAGCGACCATTCCAAAGTTCGGTCTGAGGTGTCCAGCCAAACAGAAATGCGTTGCGGTCTACACCGTTGTATTCTGCTGCAACAGGTGGTAAATCAGTAGAAGGACGAGTTTCTTGAGTTGCCATTTTTTTTCTCCAATATCTAGTAATTTTTCAAGTATTTAATGCTTTAGTAGCCAATGATGCTTAGTACTTCACTTAGAACGCTATAATCGGCTACATCCCAAAAGTAAATAGGCAAGAAGCCAATAATTACAAAACGAACGTTCCAAATTTTGGTTTGAGGAGTCTAGCCAAACAGAATTTATTGCGATCTTTGCGATTCATTCTGTTGGAAATAGTGGCAAATATATAGAAGAACTAGTTGCCATTTGTTTGTCCTCAACGTTTCGTTTGATTTGTTAACTTTAATGTAGCTGTTTATAACCAGACATATTTATGCCTGTGGGTACAAACCGCGGGCACTTCTTCTGGACGATTATCTGAAAGGTATTTTTTTAGACAAATCCACCTTGAGAGGGTGACCAAAAACAAATATGTAAATAAGTGTAAAGTCGCTGGGAACGAACCATAATTTAAACAGAATCAATTGCTACAAATAAAGTAATTAAAAATTAAAAATTAGTTATACATAATTAATAGTAGGTGGCAATTTGATTAAGATTTCCACCGACATAGTAAAAGTTATATCTTCCGCTGGATACACTTTTCAATCTTTAGAGAGATGCTTTAAACAGCTAAATTCCAGGATTCTGAGCTAGTGAAGAGTTAGGTATTGCCATAGGTACAAACATAAATACTAAGAGTTGCTTCTCAAGAAATTCTTAATTCCCCAAATTTAAACTTAGTAGAAGGAAATACAATGTTCCAAAGTACGGAAATCATGCTAGGACTCTACAAACCACTATTGTGGGTGGCACAGATTCCAGTAGATCCCTCAAACGTCACGCCAGCACAGGCATCGGTTCTCACTTCCGGGCCGCGCTTTTTTGTGGCTTTAATCTCCGGCGTGATTTTAGCCTTTGCTTTCCAATTAGTTTTAACTAATCTCTCCCTTGCAGCCGGTATTTCCTATCTGGGGCACTCATCTGACTCGGATTCAGATAATACTGGGGAAGCCGGAAGTTTGGGCGGTAACATTCGCAAAATTGGCACCGCAGTGGGGATTTGGACATTAGTCACTGTGACGATCGCCTTATTAATTGCTTCTTTTCTTGCGGTTAAATTGAGCCTTGTAATCTTAGACCCAGTATTGGGGGCGATTCTCGGTTTGGTAATTTGGGGCGCTTACTTTTTGCTGCTCGTTTGGGTAAGTTCCACCACCGTAGGTTCCTTAATTGGTTCAGTCGTTAATACGGCAACTTCTGGTTTTCAGGCAATTATGGGGACAGCCACCGCCGCACTAGGTGCAAAAGCTGTCAATAACCAAGTTGTAGCAACAGCTGAAGCCGCAGCCGCCGCTGTCCGTCGAGAGCTAGGGAGCGCCATCGACCCTACAAGTATCCGGGAGAATATAGAGGATTACTTAGAAAAGATCCGTCCCCCTGAACTAGATGTATCGAAAATTCGGAGTGACTTTGAAAATTTACTCAACGATCCGCAATTAAAAGCGATCGCAGGGACTCCAGATATCCGCAACATCGACCGCCAGAAGTTTATCGAGTTAGTTGGCAGTCGCACCGATCTTTCCAAAAAAGACATTAACCGCATTGCTGATACATTATATAAAGTTTGGCAACAGGTAGTCGGTCAGCAATCACCCACCCAAGACCGTCTGGGTGAGTTGATGGATTATCTAAAATCACTTCCAGCAGGACAAAACAAAACAGATGAACTCAACGCCAAACTGGATCGGTTATTAGCAGAACAAGGTGGTTCCAAAGAAGCTGACCAAAACCAAAAGGCAGCCCCTGGCCCAATGCAAAGTACAATCCAGCAAGCACTATCGGCCTTAACCGCCACTGTGATGGGACGGGCAGATTTGCCTGATTTGGATGTGGAAAAAATCTTGCGTAGCCTCACCACTGCCAAAGATAAAGTCACCCAACAAGCAGATAAGTTAGGACTGCCAACACCATCACAACCCTATAGCCCAATTCGGGCTGATGTCGAAAACTACCTGCACAACACTTATGCTTGGCAACTAAGTCAGGAAAGAATTGCCCAAGAATTTCGTGATGTTATTTACGACCCAGCAGCCGACCCTGGAATAGTCCGTAGGGAACTAGAACGTCTATCCCGCAACGATTTCGCCAATATTCTGCAACAACGAGGACTGCTTACCCAAGCCCAAATTCAGCGCATTGCAGATCAGTTAGAAGCTGTCCGCCAAGATGTGATAGTGACAGTTAGAGGTATCGAAGAAAGAGAGATCGTACAAGACTTGCAACGTGCAGTAGAAAGTTATCTGCTGGTTACCCCAAAAGCAGATTTGACACCCGTTGGCATTGAGCAGAATTTTAAACTACTGTTGCAAGATCCAGATGCAGATTATGAAACTCTGACATTGCGACTAGCGCACCTTGATCGTCAGGAAATTCGGGCGATATTACTGGAACGGAATGATGTTCAACTATATGAAGTAGACAGCATTCTGGACGAGTTGGAAAAACAACGCGATCGCGTCTTGGTAGAATCTAAAGGACTAGCAGAACAGGCCCAATATCAAGCAGAAACCCTGTGGCTGAATGTAGAATCATATCTGCGTAATACAGGAAAAGAAGAACTTAATCCTGATGCTATCCGCGCAGAGTTTAAAAGGTTACTGGAAGATCCCCAAGCTGGAATTACCTCAATTCGAGCGAGATTGTCTCGTTTTGACCGCGATACCTTGGTGCAATTGTTGGGTCAACGGCAAGATTTGAGTGAAGATAAAGTTAATCAAATCATCAATTCTGCTGAGGAGTCGTGGCATAGTATTCGCCACACACCCCAAGCTGTAGCGGATAAAGCCAAAGAGCAATACGACTCTGTTACCACCACGATCGCAGATTACCTGCGGAATACTGGTAAACAAGAATTGAATCCAGAAGGTATTCAACGGGATTTGACCCGATTGTTTGAAAATCCCAAAGAGGGAGCCGTAGCACTGCGCCGTCGGTTGTCACA
Source organism: Nostoc sp. FACHB-888 (assembly GCF_014696655.1). Taxonomy (NCBI): domain Bacteria; kingdom Bacillati; phylum Cyanobacteriota; class Cyanophyceae; order Nostocales; family Nostocaceae; genus Nostoc; species Nostoc sp. FACHB-888. The sequence goes on from NZ_JACJQM010000012.1 coordinate 142,721, forward strand.
GGTAGACCGGGATACACTAGTGAAGTTGCTCAGTCAACGTCAAGACTTGAGTGAAGAACAAGTCAATCAAATCATTGATTCCACACAGACTTCGATTCGCAACTTTGTGCGTGCGCCTCGTCGTTTAGCTACGCGCACACAGCAAAGAGCGGAAACATTCAAAGCTTATTTGGAAGAGTATTTGCGTCAAACTGGCAAGGAAGAACTTAATCCAGAAGGTATTAAACGCGACTTGCAACTACTGTTACACGATCCGCGAGTTGGGGTAGAAACTTTAAGCGATCGCCTTTCCCATTTTGATCGTTCTACTATCATCGCCTTGCTGAAAATTCGGGAAGATATGTCCGATGAAGAAGCAACGCGGATTGCTGATAGCATTGTGTCCGTCAGGGATCAATTTGTAGAACAAGTACGGAACATCCAACGAGGCATTCAAGATGCGATTGATGGGGTTTTTGCCCGCATTCGTAACTATCTAAATTCCTTGGATCGCCCAGAACTTAACTATGATAATATCAAGCGCGATGTCCGCACATTTTTTGACGATCCCCAGGCAGGGTTTGATGCCCTGCGCGATCGCCTATCTTCTTTTGACCGTGATACCCTAGTAGCAATTATGAGTTCTCGTGAGGACATCTCTGAGGAAGATGCCAACCGGGTCATCGACCAAATTGAACGGGCCCGCAACACAGTATTGCAACGTGCAGAACGCATACAGCATGAAGCGCAACGCCGTCTCGAAGAAGTGAAGCATCAAGCACAGCGGCAAGCAGAAGAAACCCGCAAAGCCGCAGCTTCAGCATCTTGGTGGCTGTTTGCCACAGCAACTGTCTCCGCGATTTTCTCTGCATTAGGAGGAGTGATCGCTGTAGCTACACAGTAGTAGATTGATAAATTTTCTCCGCTAACTTTTAAGCCTCCCATACCAGGAGGCTTTTTTTGTTTTGCAGACTTACCAAAGAGGCAGGGGAGCAGGGGAGCAGGGGGCAGGGGGCAGGGGGAAGGGGAAAGGGGGCAGGGAGAAAGATACTAGAATTAGTCTGCCACAAGAGTTAGAGAGCAGCTACATTCATGTATGGGGATTCCCCCCCTGCTCCCCGCCCCCTGCCCCTTTTCCTCTTTTTTACACGCCATGCTGTTTAAACCATGTCAAAAGACGTTTCCAACCGTCCTTAGCTTCTTCCTCGCGGTAGGAGGGGCGATAATCAGCAAAAAAAGCGTGTGGTGCGTCGGGATAGACGATGATTTCAGATTTGCTGCTGCTGGACTTCAAGCGCTCGCGCATCTGCTCTACTGTATCAAGGGGAATACCTGTATCCTTCCCACCATAGAGTCCGAGAACGGGGACTGTCAGTTTTGACGCAATATCAACAGGATATTGGGGCTGAAGCTCGGTAGTATCACCTACGAGTCGCCCGTACCACGCTCCACCTGCCTTCACCTTGGGATTATGTGCTGCGTATAGCCAAGTTATGCGACCGCCCCAGCAAAAGCCTGTAACAGCCAATTTATCAGTATTACCCTTAGCTGATTTCACTGCCCAGTTTACCGTGGCATCAAGATCAGATAACACTTGGGCATCTGGTACTTTAGCAACAATTGGGCGAATTTCGTCTATATTGCTTAACTTAGTAACATCACCTTGACGGATAAATAATTCCGGTGCGATCGCCAAGTACCCCAATTGAGCAAAGCGACGAGTGACATCCTGAATATGCTCATGTACACCAAATATTTCCTGGAGTACTAGAACAATTGGGAAATTTTCACCAGTTGCAGGTACTGCTCTGTAGGCAGGAATTTCGCCATCTTTGACAGGAATTTTCACTGCACCAGCTATTAAACCCTTAGCCTCAGTGCTGATGACTTGAGCCGAAATGGGTTGCACTGCCAGGGCAAAACCCGTTGCTAAGGTGGCAGTTGCGATAAATTTGCGGCGTGTTATTTCTTTCATCATCTCTACCTTGAATTGGCGAAAACTTTATTGTTGGTTATCAGTACAGTAGTACGACAACAAATATTACAATTTATGAATTAGTTTATCGTAATATTAGCTTTGTTTGGTGTCGAAGCGTTCTTGGTCTGTCGCTGTTGTCAGGAAAAAGCCGCACGTATTGGCATTTACTTATCTTTACATACTTTGGTTTTTCCACCTCGTTCTACTTAAAACCTGAGATTGCAATTCATGAAAATCCCTATGGATTTGTGTAAAAATAACCTGAACAATTTTTGTGCGAAAGCTAGATTTAGCAAGCTATTCCAAATAAATTTTGTACAACTTATTTTTACATGATGCCTATTAGGGATTGAAACTCTTGGATCATCTGGCGAACTATTTCCCCAGTGAATTGCAATTCATGAAAATCCCTATTAGGGATTGAAACGTTAGGTTACGGAAATAAAAATAAAGACAAGATTCAATGCCTAAACACTCCTCTTGGCTTCAACACGCGATAAACTTCATTAATAATTTTTCGCAATTGCTGAGGCTGCATTTTATGTAATGCAACGCTGATACATACCACATCAAATAGATTATCTGCAAATAACATTTCCTCAGCAAAAGCTTCAACATAGGTGCTTCAGGTAAATTTTGCCCTGCCCGTTGCAAAGATTTGGGTGAAGCGTCCAATCTTGTTACATTTTGTGATATTTTTACCAAAAATTGCGTTGTTTGACTACTGCCGCAACATAAATCCAAAACCTGAGTATCTGAGTGAATTGTTAAGCCTTGCAAAGCAACTCGCCCAAAACGGGCTTCACCACCTAAACTTAAGGGTGCTAAATGAGAGATAGCATCATACAGCCACTGATAACGGTAACTCCAATCCCTTAAAATTGTTGCCATTGCATATTTCCTTGCTATTAAGCTTTATTATTTAATAAAGATATATTGTTAACATTAGTAAAAAACCTGAAAAGATCGGGGGAAAGTAACTGCTATGGGTCGTGTAGGCGTCTTATTACTCAATCTCGGTGGCCCCGATAAGCTCGAGGATGTCGGGCCGTTCTTGTACAACCTATTTTCCGATCCGGAAATTATTCGCCTACCATTTCGCTGGTTGCAAAAGCCCCTAGCCTGGTTTATTGCCTCGCGGCGAACCAGAACATCTCAAGAGAATTATAAGCAAATCGGTGGCGGTTCCCCACTACGGCAGATCACAGAAGCCCAAGGAGAAGCTTTAAAAGAACAGTTGGGTTATTTGGGACAAGAAGCCAATATCTACGTTGGAATGCGTTATTGGCATCCCTATACAGAAGAAGCGATCGCACAGATCACTCAAGATAAAATAGAACACTTGGTAATCTTACCACTGTATCCCCAGTTTTCTATCAGTACCAGTGGTTCTAGCTTCCGGCTTTTAGATAAACTTTGGCAAGAAGACCCAAAGCTTCAACCCATTGATTACACCGTCATTCCTTCTTGGTACAAAGAACCAGGCTACCTCCAAGCAATGTCGGAACTTATAGCCCAGGAACTTAAGCAGTTTCCTAATCCAGACGAGGTTCATATATTCTTCAGTGCTCACGGTGTCCCTAAAAGCTACGTTGAAGAGGCTGGCGACCCTTATCAGCAAGAAATTGAGGAATGCACTGCATTAATAATGCAGACCCTCAATCGTCCCAATGCCCACACCTTAGCTTACCAAAGTCGCGTTGGCCCAGTAGAATGGCTCCAACCTTATACTGAAGATGCCCTCAAAGAACTAGGCGCACAAGGTGTGAAAGATTTGGTTGTTGTGCCAATCAGTTTTGTCTCAGAGCATATTGAGACACTGCAAGAAATTGATATTGAGTATCGGGAAGTAGCAGAAGAAGCAGGAATTCACAACTTCCGTCGTGTTCCTGCTCCCAATACCCATCCAGTATTTATTAATGCACTTGCAGACTTAGTGATTAATGCGCTGAAAAATCCCAGTTTCAAGCTTTCGCAAGCTGCCCAAATGAAAAAAAGGGTGAAAATGTACCCTCAAGAGCGTTGGGAATGGGGTCTGACTACTAGTGCTGAAGTATGGAATGGTCGGATTGCCATGCTGGGCTTCATTGCCTTAATCATCGAGCTGATTACCGGTCACGGTTTCTTGCACATGATTGGGCTTTTGCAGTAAAGGATATTGGGCATTGAGCATTGGGTATTGGGTATTGGGTATTGGAAAACTCTTCTTCCTCTTGCTTTGTTCCAACGTTTGTGTATCTTCTGTTTTAGGAAAAGTTCTCTACCACTTTAGGGGTAGCGTAACCTCATCTAAGCCTGATATTTAAACTTTACCCCATGCCCCATGCCCTATGCCCTTTTGTGATACCAGTTATACCACTCCTTCGCGCTACGAACTGCAAACCAGAGCAGTATTAAAGCAATTACTCCTCCTTGCCAGGGAGCATCAAAGGCAAAAAGTACTAAAGCAACACACAAGGTATCTTGAAGAAAGACTGCCCACAACGGTAAGCCGCGTAAGCGATAGAACCAACCAACTTGAACTAGCTGGAGTACTAAAGCTAATAAACCTCCAATAAAGGCAATCAGCCAGTGTGGTGCTGCTGTTGCACTAGCTACTGCTAACCCCATAATTGCCCCCACGAGGGGAGACATAAATAACTGAACCAGTTGTAGCAATCTTTGCCCCCATAACTTTTTTGAGGCTAACAATTCAACTAAAGACCAACAGGTGAGGCAGCCTAATAAAATAGGTGGAGAAATGTGAGATAAAACTGGGACTTGTGACCACAAGTTACTACCTTGCAATAACCCAATAATCAGCAGAGGTGTACCTATTCTCATCCCTGCTGCCGCAGAGGCAGAAAGTGTGGCTAAGATTTCAATCATTAAGGCACTCGAAGCACTAATAAAGAAGTAAATATCTGTTATTTATACTACCCAGGCCTGGCAATAATTCCAGCACCAAACTTACAGTCTTCAACAAGGGAATACTAAATATTTTTGGTATCTTAATATATCTTCTTTGATCAAATTTGCGTATTGTTTGGGTAACAAGTTAGTAGTGAGCGCTTAAACGCTCACTACAAGCAAATTAATCCTAAATTCCTAACCGTTGATAAACCTCTTCTAAATGCTGGAGATGCTGCTGGGGGTCGAAACAGACTTCTAATTCTGCTGGGGATAACTTTTCGGTAACACGAGGATCTTTGCTAATTAAGTCCTGGAAATTGCCTTCTGGCTTGTTCCAAGCGGCGTGAGCGCTTTCTTGAACGATCGCATAAGCTTCTTCCCGGCTGCTTCCCTTGTCTATTAAGGCAAGTAGCACTTTTTGGCTGAATACAACGCCGCCGTAGCAGTTGAGATTTCGTTCCATGTTTTCAGGATAGACCAATAGGTTTTTCACCAAGTCGGTTATTTCTGACAACATGAAATGTGTCAGAGTACAAGCATCTGGCAAAATCACGCGTTCTACAGAACTGTGGGAAATATCCCTCTCATGCCAAAGAGCAACGTTTTCTAAAGCTGCACCGGCATGACTTCTGACGAGTCGCGCCATTCCCGTCAGCCGTTCCGAACGGATGGGATTGCGCTTGTGTGGCATTGCCGAGGAGCCTTTTTGGCCTTTTGAGAAGAATTCTTCAACTTCCAGAACGTCTGTTTTTTGTAGATTGCGAATTTCTACAGCAAAACGTTCGATGGATGCCGCGACCAAAGCTAATTGTTGCACATAGTCAGCGTGGCGATCGCGGGAAATAACTTGTGTTGATGCCGTATCGGGTTTAAGTCCGAGTTTTTGGCAAGCGATCGCTTCCACACGGGGTTCAACATTTGCATAGGTTCCCACCGCACCAGAAATCTTACCCACGGCAATCGTTTCGCGGAGAATTCTCAGGCGTTCTTGGTGTCGCAACACCTCTGCTAACCACCCAGCTAGCTTGAAACCAAAAGTAATCGGTTCAGCATGAATACCATGCGATCGGCCAGCCATCACCGTATGACGATGCTCTCCTGCTTTTTGACGAATTACTTGAATCAAATCTTCCAGACGTTGCAATAATATATCTAGACTGGCAACCAATTGCAGTGCTAAAGCTGTATCCAAAACATCCGAACTAGTTAAACCCAGGTGAATGTAGCGTCCAGCTTCACCAACATATTCGTTGACATTTGTTAGGAAAGCGATCACATCATGGCGGACTACAGCCTCAATTTCCAACACCCGCTTTGGATCAAAATCTGCCTTGGCTTTAATTTCTTCAACCGCCTGAGATGGAATGTAACCTAGTTCAGCTTGAGCTTCGCAAACAGCAATTTCGACTTGCAGCCAAGTTTTTAGCTTATAGGCTTCACTCCATAGATTAGCCATTTCGGGCAAAGTATAACGCTCAATCACAGTTCGGCACAGAATACAACCGTCATATTTTACAGTTTAATTAATGTACATCGCTTTTTACTACTGCTTTTTGCTCAGGGACGGGATTAGTTTTGGAGTCAAAGGTGATGATACTAATCCTACCGTCAGCCTCCATATATGCAAACTTCACATCTGCTAAAAATTCCACACCTTGCTGGCGTAACTTGCTCATCAACTCATCGTCCGTAATTAACTCTCGTTGCAAATGGCGCTGAATCATCCGACCATTTTTTACCAGTAAAAGCGGTGGCTGATTCATAAAACGTTGGAACTGGGGTATTTTGTAACCTAACCAGTTTAGTAAATAGCTCCAGAAAATCACAGTTCCTACCAGAATAGCGCCTTCAGTAATCGATGTATAATTACTTGCCATAGCGTTTTGGGCAGCTTCAGCAAATAGCACAACTACGAGTAAATCAGTAATTCCTAGTGTTCCTAGTTGTCGGCTAGGAAGAAAACGTAGCACTGAGAACAGCGCTAAATAAACCAGTGAACCACGGATAATTAACTCAAAGATGCTGATGCTAGGAATGAAGATTGCCTGCCAATCGATAAAAAACCATTTTTCCATTAGCATTGATTTTCTTCTTTTTTCAATAGACTTCTGGAAAAATCCAGTATCAAGTTATTTATCTGTGATCTTATTTCATAAGACTAACTTTTATTAGAGGTTAAATACTTCAACATCTATCAGAGTTACAAACATAGAATTCCAGTATTGAGAGATTAAAATCGCTGATTTTTTCTTCTCTGTTTTAAACGCTTGGGCTTCTTGAAAGACTGGAATAAGCGATTAATAAAGTTAGGAGAGGGCTTTTTATTAGTAGACGATTGCCCCCTTTGAGCCTTGCCATTAGATTCCGTGTTATCAGATAAAGGTATGGCATGTTTAGATGGGGTTATGCCGCTGCCGTACCTTCTGGAATAAACTTGGGTAAACTCCGCACCGAAGAAAAGAATCTGTGCGGCATAGTTAACCCAAGCTAAGATTACCACAAGTGAGCCAGCTGCACCATAGGCTGAACCAAAACTGCCATTACCTAAATATTGTCCTAACAAAAATCTACCAATAGAAAACAAAAAGGAGGTGAGCATAGCTCCAATTAAAACATCACTCCAACCAATTTCGACATCTGGTAGAACTTTAAAAATGAGTCCAAATAGAAACGTAGTAATGGCAAAAGAGAGGAGAAAATTGATAATCTGCCAGAGAAAATCCACACCTGGCACTAAGTTACTAAAGTATGTTAATAATGCTGCTAATGCCGTACTAATTACCAGAGAAACTAAAAGTAAAAAGCCAATACCTATCACCATTGCAAAAGACAAAACGCGTAGGCGAATAATGTTCGTTACGCCACGTCCAGGTTTCGGTTTCACTTCCCAAATCGTGTTAAGGGAATCTTGCAACTCGGTAAATAACCCAGTAGCACCCACTAGGAGAACTACGATACTAATAATCGAAGCGATCGCTCCTGTTTTGGGTTTATTAGCATTCTGAATGGCTGTTTGGATAAATTCTGCACCATCTGGCCCGACTAAACCTTGAATTTGTCCAACGATTTGACCCCTTGCCGCTTCTTCTCCAAATACTGCCCCTGCGATCGCAATTACAATAATTAACAACGGTGCAATAGAAAAAATCGTGTAATAAGCTAACGCCGCCGCTAACCGTGAGGCTTTATCCTCACTCCATTCTTTGAATGTCTCTTGTAATAACTTCCAAATCGCCTGCAAATTCATTCAATCAGTCTCCTTTCAAGATGTCGCTTACTTCCTGATATATTGGATACTGATTTCATAAGTAGAAGCATCCTCCCAAGGGAGTTTGTGCAGCGTCCTGGGGGAGTAATTTAGAATTTTATAGTGATATAACAATGCGATAGCGCCAATTGGCGATAAGAAAGATGCACTGATGTTGATAATGTAGCAAAGCAACTGTTACCTAGAAGCAATGACTCAAACGGCAGCAATTACACAAGCAATTACCACTCTTCAGGATGCAGAAAATCGATTCGGTTTTGTCCGTGTTGAAGACGAGAAATTTTTTCCAGAGTGGTATGAGGGATTGTCTGAAATTACAGAAGCGGAAAAAGCTTCTGTGGATGTCGTGCGGCGCAGGTATCTTTATCACCGTGCTGGAGGTGATTTACTAGAAGGGACAGTTATGTTGTTGTTAGTTTCACCAATACTTGCACTCTCTGGATTTTACGATCCTCCTTTCAGAATTAAGGCCGAATCATCCGTGGAACTAGTGCTAGATGATGGCGAAGAGATACTGCGCGGGCGGATTGCCGTTTTAGTGTTACAACAGCAATTGTGGGTGATGGTGTTGGAGTCAAAAAAAACCACGCTGTCAGTTTGGGCGGCTGTACCGCAAGCCCTAGCTTATATGATGGCTAACCCCAACCCCAGTAAACCTGTGTTTGGGATGGTGACGAATGGAGACGATATTTTATTTGTTAAAGTGACGCAAACAAATACACCACAGTACGATTTGTCAAGGGTCTTTGCTCCGTTTGCATCCGTGAGAGAACTATACGCCGTTTTGCAAATTCTCAAGCGTATTGGTCAGTTGATTTCTCCTACGTCTTAGAGGTTGTTTTAAAAGTATCAAGTTGTATAAAGATCCCCCCTAACCCCCCTTAAAAAAGGGGGGAACCGGAATCAAAGTCCCCGTTTTTAAGGCAGGCTGGGGGGATCTACTTGCTCATAGGTGTCAAGTTAGAGGCAGGGGGACTGGAATTCGCGGCTACACAAACAAAGTCTTAAGAAAAATCTGAAGCGCCTACTCTCGATTGAATATCTTAACAATCAAGAGCAGAGTATACGCGTTTACGCTTTTAACAAATAGATTAAGTCGAGCTTGGGATGCCTACTTAGATGTAACGGCTAAACCAATGAAGTTACCTTTAGGTACATCGGCGATTTTAGTTGCAGTGCCAGTAGATAGGTTAATAGTGTAAAGAACTGAACCAGACAGTGCATAGGCAGTATTTTTGCCTTGTGCATCTGTAAAGATGTCGAACCCGCTTATCGGTGCAAAGTTAACACCAAGCTTGCCGATCGTTCTGAGAGTGCCATCATTGGGTGGGTTTTGTAGTACTAAAACATCAAGATCATAGTCAATGCCATAAAGTTGAGTTGATGTGGCTCCAGCAACCGAATTTATGTAAGCGACAGCGGTAATGTTGGGGTCAACTGTAGCGTTGACATCATCACTAGCATAAGCTAGGGTTTTATCGACAGTAACCGCACCAGTATCTACATTGGTACGGAAGTTTTGGTCATTGCTACCTACTGTCCGTAAACGATCTGGTACGGGATTGAAGTCAAACCCTGACTGAAATCCTCCATCAAAGCTGCTAGATAGTTTGCTCACAAAGGTCGCCTGACCAGTTATAGAGTTGATGGTGTATATGTTGTCAGTATCTGTGACACCGTAAAGCAAACCGTTTGCTGGACGGAAGTCAATACCTTGTAAGTTGCCGTCAATTCCTTTGACTTTAATTGCTTTGGCAAATCCACTCGGATCTATATTTACAAGAGTATTATTTGAGGTCAAACCAATGAATCTTAAAGCAGACCATTTGCCTGTAACATTGATTTGAAGGATATCAGCTAATTTGGTAATTCCAACGTCAGCTAAAATTTTGTTAGCACTCAAGCCAAGACTTACAGTGGCTAAAGTAACTATAAGGGCAATTTTACGTGTGATAAAACCTTTCATTCTTAGCTCCAAGATAAGATTTTTTAATTTTGATTCAGCAATGATTAATCCTTTTAGTAAAGGATTAATCATTGAAGCTTAGTGATAACTACAGCCTATGCTTAAATCATTGTTTACAGGTTAAGACAAAATTAATTTTATTAAAAATATTTACACTTAACTTGTCAATAATGCACTTAAATAAGAGTTTATTTAATATTTTTTGAAGGAGGCAGAAGGCAGAAGGCAGAAGGTAGAAGGTCTTATTCACAAGGGGATTCAGACCCCTCCTGAATAAAAGCCACCAAATTAAAAATTTGGTGGGGGTCTTAAACCCAAGTTCCCTCCGGTCACGG